>JAJZRT010000917.1 GCA_021802595.1 Pseudomonadota bacterium | reverse complement strand
TCAAGGGAAACCCTGCATCAGGAAGCGCCAGAACTCGCCCGACGCTGCGATCACATCGTGATCGACGGCCCACCCCGGATCGCCGCCCTCGCGCGTTCCGCGCTGCTCGCGGCTGACCTCGTGTTGATCCCAGTGCAGCCCAGCCCCTACGACGTGTGGGCCAGCGCCGAGATGGTGTCGCTGATCCGCGAAGCGCAGGTGTTTCGGCCAGCGCTGCGCGCGGCCTTCATCATCAACCGGCGCGTCAGCACCACGGTGATCGGACGCGAGGCGCGCGGTGCACTCGCCGATCAACCGCTGCCATCGCTACTCTCGGAAGTTCGGCAGCGCATCGTGTTTGCCGACAGCGTGGCCAGAGGTCAGCTCGCGCGCGAACTCGACGTGGACAGCATTGCTGCACGCGAGATCGCGGCGCTCGCCGATGAAGTCTTGAGGATGGCGCGATGAAGAACGGCAAACGCGTTGCGATTGGCGCACGCCCGCCTGCCAATCCGCACGCCGACGCCTGGGTGCGCCAAGGCGATGGTGCTGATATCGGCAAAACCGATCTCTACACCGCCCGGCTGACCATCGACGTGACGCCGACGCTGCGCGCCCGCATCAAGGTCGAAGCATTCACCCAGGGCGCCACGGTGGCCGAAATGCTGCGTGCGCTGCTGGAACATGAATTCCCGGAGAAGCCGCAATGAACGCAGTCCAACAGACCGCGAGCGAGAGCTTGTCCACACCGCGCACCGTGCTATCAAGCGTTACGAACAACACGCCGCTGACGCGCGTGTCGCTGGCTTTCGTCGAACACCGGATCAACCTCTACCTGCGCTTCGGCCATCCGGCGCGCCAACTGCGCCTGGACCGCTGGCGGCGTAGCGCGATCTTCACACCGGCGGCAGTGTTCTGCCGGGTGCGCTGGGAATCCAACGACTACGGTACGACGCGCTGGCAGCTCATGGTTTTGCAGGCATGCACACCGCTCGATGACATTCAGCGTATCGCCGGCATCCAACCGGGCGCACGCCTGCTGCTGCGCGCCGAAGGCGAACGGCAAGTGCAGTCAGTCCTGCCACAGATCGACGCCATCGAAACGCTCGGCATCGATCCGGTGGCGGTGTCGCCCGCGTACTGGCGCACGTTAGGCAACCGGCTGACCGCGCGCCTGCCACTGCCGATCTACACCACCGAACGGCATGCGGCCTACCTTGCAGGCGAGGTGTTGCGATGAACTCTCGCGTTCATCGCTGGGGCGTCGTACTGTTCACCGTCCTTGGCATCGCTGCGCTCGCCTGGACATTTGTATATACGCCCGTTGCGCGCCTCGTCTACAACCCCAGCGACAGCGTACCGCCTGGCTGGTATCGTATCGTCCCGCCTGACTCGCTGCACGTCGGCAGCATCGTGCTCGCCCGGCTTCCGGCAGACGCCGCCGCACTGGCTGCGCAGCGTGGCTATCTTCCCGAGCACATTCCGCTGCTCAAGCGTATCGGCGCGATGTCACCGCAGCAGGTGTGCATCGAGAAGCACATCGTCCGCATCAACGGCGTGGCGGTTGCCACCGCATTGAAAGCAGATCGACGAGGCCGATTGCTGCCCATCTGGCAGCAGTGCCGAGCGCTTCGTGACGGCGAGCTGTTCCTGTTCAGTACGACGAATCCGGCGTCGTTTGACAGCCGGTACTTCGGCCCTGTGTCTGTCGCAGCCGTGATCGGCAGCGCGCAGCCGTTGTGGACGTGGGGCACGCCATGAACGTGCAGTGCGGCATGCCGTTCTTCGTGCAGTGTCACTGCACATCGCTTGCACCACAGCCTGCGGCTGCGGTGCTTCACCCGTGCAGACGATCACAGCCCGCCCGTCGAAGCCGGTCGCGCCAGCGATCGGAAAAGACGGAGGGCAAGATAAAAGGACGCGGCACTCCGGCGCGTCGAAAGCCTTGTCTGCACGTGGGTTGGCGCGGCACGCGCTTTGTGGGGCCATGTGCCGTGTGCGGCGCGAAGGCCGCGCCCGCATTGGTCTATCAGTGTGCTTCGCCCGCTGGACTTGGCCGAGGCACGCCGGAGTTCATCTCATGAGCAGCCGGGATGATGATCGTTTTCGGGTGCGGCCGGACGTACCGAAGAACCGTCAGCAGAAGTTCATCTCCAAGGTGTTGAAGGAGGTCAGCAAGGCTGGCGGCAAGTCAATACGCAAGTCAGGAGTCCGGCCCGGCGCACGCCTCGGACGAGGGCACGTGGCCGCCCGTTTTACCGGCCGCTCTGCGCAGCCGGGCTCACGGCGCGTCACCATCAAGACCCGGCTGGTGAACCTCAAGCAGGCCGGGCCACGTTCGATCACCACGCACCTGCGCTACATCGAGCGCGAGGGCGTGGGCCGCGATGGCGAACCGGGCCAGGCCTATGGACCGACAACGGACAACGCCGATCTGGTCGCCTTCGAGGAACGCGGACGGGAGGATCGGCACCAGTTCCGCTTCATCGTCTCGCCGGAGGACGCCGAGCAACTCGACGACCTGCGCCGCTATACCCGCCACCTGATGAGCCGCATGGAAGCCGATCTGGGGACCAACCTGGACTGGGTGGCAGTGAACCACTGGAATACCGACAACCCGCATACCCACATCGTGCTGCGCGGCAAGGACGACACCGGCAAGGACTTGATCATTTCCCGCGACTACATTGCGCAAGGCATGCGCGAACGGGCTTCGCAACTGGCGACCGAATGGCTGGGGCCGCGCACCGAGCTGGAGATACAACAGAGCCTGCGGCGGGAGGTCGATCAGGAACGTTGGACCAGTTTGGACCGCAC
>JAJZRT010000916.1 GCA_021802595.1 Pseudomonadota bacterium | reverse complement strand
GATCGCGCACGCGGCCGACATGACGGTGCTGCGCTACGTCGACCAGGATCCGGGCGGGCCGCCTTACGCGACGCGCATCCTGGTGACCCCCGATTTCCTGCGCATGGACAGCGGCGACGACGCAGGCGATTTCACGCTGCTGGACCGGCGCCGACGTGTGGTCATCAACGTCATGCACGAGAGCGGGCTGGCGATGGTGTTCGCGCCCGGCACGCTGCCGCCGAAACCCGCCGGCTGGAACGCCCGGCTCACCGAGGGCAGGGCCGAGCGTGGCGGCCGGCGTTTCACGCTGACGGTCAAGGGCGTTGTCTGCAGCGAAGGTATTGCGATCCGGCACATCATGGATGCGGCACGCGCGATGGCCGAGATGAAATCCATTCTGGCCGCGACCCAGTACCGGGTGTGGAAGGCGTCGCCGCGTGACTTGCAGCACGACTGCGACCTGGCGAATCAGGTGTGGAACCCGGGCGCTACACTCACGCTTGGCCTGCCGCTCGAAGAGCGCGAGTTCACCGGGCGGTCGCGGACGCTCGATAGCGAAACCGTGCAGCCGATGAACCCGGGGCTGTTCCGCGTGCCGGATGGCTTGAGAACGATCGACGCGCCCTCATAGCGCTTCCGTCCGGAGCGTGCAGCCCTTGGCGTCGCACACGACATAGCCCCAGCGGGCATACCAGTCCGGCACCACCCAGCGCTCGCATTCGCGCCCGTCGACCCGATGGACATGCTGCGCGGGCCGATGGGTGTGGCCATGGATCAGGCGGCAGACCTGATGTTCGCGCAGCACGCGCACCACTTCATCCGAATTCACATCCATGATCGCGGCGGCCTTGTGCATCTTGGCCGCTTCGCTGCCGGCCCGTGCCTGGCGTGCCATGCGGCTACGCAGCGCCCGTGGCAGGCGGCGCAAGAGTGCGCGTGTCAGCGGATGGCGGACGCGGCGGCGGAAATCCTGGTAGGCCGTATCGTCGGTGCACAGGGTGTCGCCGTGCATCAGCAGCGTGGGCACCCCGTACAGGTCGATCCGGACAGGGTCGGCGAGCAGCGTCATGCCGGACCGCGCGGCGTAGCGTTCGGCCAGCATGAAGTCGCGGTTGCCATGCATGAAGTACACCGGCGTGCCCGCTGCGGCCAGCGCCGCGAGCCGCAGCGCCGTGTCGCCTGCGACTGCTTCATCGTGGTCATCGCCGATCCAGGCTTCGAACAGGTCGCCCAGGATGTAGAGCGCGTCCGCGCCGGCCGCATCCTCATCGAGGAAGCGAAAAAAACGCCCGGTGGCAACCGGGCGTTCGTCGGTGAGGTGCAGGTCGGCAACGAAAAAGGTGCGACCGCTCTTCACCACTGACTTCAGACGATTTCCGCCTTGGTGATCACGACGTCTTCCTGCGGAACGTCCTGGTGACCGGCGCGGTTGCCGGTCTTCACCTTCTTGATCGCGTCGACCACGTCCATGCCTTCGACCACCTTGCCGAACACGGCATAGCCGTAGCCCTGCGGGGTGGGCGCGGTGAAATTGAGGAAGCTGTTGTTGGCAACGTTGATGAAGAACTGCGCGGTGGCCGAATTGGGATTGGGGGTGCGCGCCATGGCAATGGTGTAGGCCTCGTTCTTGAGGCCGTTGGACGCTTCGTTCTCGATCGCGTCGCGGGTCGGCTTCTGCGTCATGCCGGGCTCGAAGCCGCCGCCCTGGATCATGAAGCCGTCGATCACGCGGTGGAAGATCGTGCCGTCGAAGAAGCCGTCGCGCACGTACTGCAGGAAGTTTTCGACCGTCTTGGGTGCCTTCTCGGCGTCGAGTTCGAGGGTGATGATGCCGTGGTTGGTGTGCAGCTTGACCATGTGAAATCCTAAGAAAAGTTTACGTGAATGAGTGTCCAGCGTCCGCCTGCACGGTACTGGGATAGAAGTGTGGCTTTATTGAGTCGGTTTGGGGGAACCTGTTATGGGCTTGGTCGCTGCCGGCTTGGTTGTCTGTCCCCCGAGCATGGTCTGGATCAGTTTGAGCCGGGTTTGTACCGTCGTGTTCTTGTTGTCCAGCGCCAGCGCCTTGTCATACTCGATCGCCGCCATTTTGGCATAGATGTCACCGAGGTTTTCGTGCGCGGTGGCATAGTCGGGATGCGTGCGGATGGCCATTTCCAGGGCGTTCCGGGCGGCTTCGTAGCGGCCCTGCGAGGCATACAGCACGGCCAGGTTGTTGTAGGGCTCGCGCAGTTCCGGGTAATCCTCGGTCAGTCCTTTGAGGACTTCGATGGCGTCGTTGGTCTTGCCCAGATCGCCGAGGATCAGGCCCTTCAGGAAGCGGGCCTGGGCGTCCTTCGGGTTTTTGGCCAGGTAGCGGTTGGCGTGCTCGAGCGCGGCGGGCAACTCGCCCTTGCGGAACTGCAGGTTGATGTCCTGGATTTCGTCGGCCCGCACGGGGAGGCTGGCGAGCATGACGCTGGCAATAACCGCGGCGAGGAAACGTGACAAAGCCATGTGATATGCTCGGATCATCTTGGGAAGCCGGCATTCTAACAACATCGACCCCGCTAAGACAGTCGGTGCGCCGCTTCAGTCCGCCCCCTGACATTTCGCCCCAGGCCCGCCCGTACCATGCTGCACATCACCAATTCCCTCACGCGCACCAAGGAAGAATTCGTCCCGCTCACCCCCGGCGTCGTCCGCATGTACGTGTGCGGCATGACGGTGTACGACCTGTGCCATCTGGGGCACGCGCGGGTGTTCGTGGTGTTCGACATGGTGACGCGCTGGCTGCGCGCCAGCGGCTATCGGGTCGAGTATGTCCGCAACATCACC
>JAJZRT010000915.1 GCA_021802595.1 Pseudomonadota bacterium | reverse complement strand
GCAAGCGCCTGGGCAGGCGGGGGACAGCCCTGGGTCCTGGTGGATACCGAGGCGCTGACCCTGACGGTTCTCTCTGCGGAAAACCATGTCCTGGTTCGTTTTCACAATATTTCCATCGGTAGCGGCGGCGCTGCGGAATCCCACCGGCGGGGGGACGAAACCACGCCGCGCGGGGTTTTCCATGTCGCCTGGGTCGACCGTCAGAGCCGGTTCGGCACGTTCTACGGGCTTGATTATCCCTCAGCGCGCATCGCCCGCCGCGCCTACCTCGACGGCGACATCAGCGGGGCGGAACTGGACGCCATCATCCGGGCCTTGCGGCACCATCGCACGCCGCCCCAGAACACGCCGCTCGGCGGTCAGCTGGGCATTCACGGCATCGGTCGCGGCGATCCCAGCGTCCAGCAGGCAGTCAACTGGACCGACGGCTGCGTGGCGCTGACCAACCGGCAGATCCGGCAGCTTTCGCGCTGGATGGACATCGGTACCCGGGTGGTCATCCGCTGATACCGGGCGTCCGGTGTTGCGGGTGGCCACCCGGGTATCGCCATCCATGCAGCATGGCGTCAGAGGACAAAAGATGCCAAGGCATCCTCATCCTCCCTGCCGGCAGAATTATTTCTGCATCGTCTTCTTGAACATGCGGTCGATTTTCTCGGCCAGCTTCTCGACTTCGGCTTTTGCCGCTTCGGCAGTGGAATTGGCCTGGTCGGCGGTCGACTTGGCGGCGTTGGCGTTGGCATTGGCTGCATCGGCCTTCTGCGATGCCTGATCGGCGGCGGTCTTGGCGGCGTTGGCGTTGGCATTGGCTTCGTTGGCCTTCTGCAGTGCCTGGTCTGCCGTGCTCTGGGCCTTGTTCAGGTTGTCGGTCGTGGCGCAGCCGCCCAGCAACGCAATGCTGAAGAGCGAGGCGCCGAGGAGGGAAAGGGTTTTGTACGAGCGTGCCTGATTCATATTTTCTGCTCCAAATGTAAAGTTCTTAGAAAGCGCCGCACAAGCAACGCGGCTCTTGACTCGGTCAAGCCCCCAGAATGCGGACTTTCCGAGGTGCTTACAAACAATATAAGCAGGACATGTAGAAATGAAAACCGGAATTTGGTTCCTCGGGCCAAGAAAAAAGACATCAAAAAGTTCCCGCTGAGGCCCCGATGGCTCCTCAATGCGCGCCGCTGGCGGCCGGTGCGGCCCCCTGGCCGGGCGGTCTGGCCAGCCAGACCATCAGCATCAGTGCAACAAAGAAGCAGCCCGACAGCCAGAAAATGTCGTTGGTCGCCAGCATCACCGCCTGCTGGCTAATGATCCGGTCCAGCATGGCCGGATCGGTTGCAGGGTTGGACAGGCTGCCGAGGGCATCCGCAACCGTTGGATCGAAAGCCGAGACGTGCGAGGTCAGGATGCTGTGATGGAACGCAGCGCGGCGGTCCCACAGGGTGATGCTGAGCGACGTGCCGAAACTGCCGGCCAGGATGCGGGAGAAATTCGACAGGCCGGTGGCGCTGGGCATCAGGTGCGGCGGAATGCCCGCCAGGGTTAGGGCGGTCAGCGGCACGAAGAAGGTCGCGACGCCGAAGCCCATCAGCAGGCGCGGGATGACGATCTGCTGGAAGGTGACGTCGGTGTTGAAGTGGCTGTTCCAGAACGCCACCGCGGCGAACACCGCGAAGCTGAACGTGGCCCAGATGCGCAGGTCGATCCTGTGCATGTTCTTGCCGACCACGGCAGACAGGAACACCGGCAGGATGCCGATGGGCGCGGCGGCCATCCCGGCCCAGGTGGCGGTATAGCCCATATTGGTCTGCAGCCACAGCGGCAGGATCACCACGTTGCCGAAGAACACCAGGTAGCCGAAGCTCAGGATCACCGTGCCGACCAGGAAGTTGCGCTGGCCGAACAGATGGAAGTCCACCACCGGATGGCGGTCGGTCAGTTCCCAGACCACCAGCACGCTCAGCGCCACCACGGAAATGATCGCCAGGGTGACGATGGTGCCGGACTCGAACCAGTCCAACTCGTTGCCCTTGTCCAGCAGGATCTGCAGCGCGCCCACGCCCAGCACCAGCAGCACCAGCCCCACCTTGTCGATGGGCACGACCTGGGTCGCGCTGGAACGCTGACCCAGGATCGTCCAGGTCAGGAAGGCCGAGAGCAGGCCGACCGGCAGGTTGATGTAGAAGATCCACGGCCAGTTGATGTTGTCGGTGATCCAGCCGCCGAGGATCGGTCCGAGGATGGGCGCGACGATGACGGTCATCGACCACAGCGCCAGTGCGACCCCTTTCTTTTCGGGTGGATAGTTGTTCAGCAGCAGGCTCTGCGAGAGGGGAATCATGGGGCCTGCGACGGCGCCCTGCAGCACGCGCGCGGCGATCAGGACCGGCAGGCTGGGCGCCAGTCCGCACAGCCAGGAGGCCAGCGTGAAGAGCAGGGTGGACAGCACGAACAGGCGGACGTCGCCGAAGCGGCGCGACAGCCAGCCGGTGAGCGGCAGGGCGATGGCGTTGCTGACGGCGAACGAGGTGATGACCCAGGTGCCCTGGTTCGGGCTCACCGCGAGGTCGCCCGAAATCGCCGGCAGCGAGACGTTGGCGATCGACGTGTCCAGCACCTGCATGAAGGTGCCCAGGCTCAGGCCCAGGGTCAGCAGGATCAGCGTGGGACCGTGCAGCGGCGGGTGGGCCATGGTTTGGGATCAGCCCCTGCTCTGCGGGTTAGCCGGACGCACCTGGTTGGCCCGCAGGATGGAACGGATCAGCGTATCCGCGCCGGTCGCATCTTCCACCTGGGTGACGTAGCGGGTCGC
>JAJZRT010000914.1 GCA_021802595.1 Pseudomonadota bacterium | reverse complement strand
CTGCAGGCCGAAGGCCTGGAAAAAGTGCACCTGATCCATGAAGACGGCAGCGCTCGCCTGTGCCTGCACTACGACCCGCAGCAGTTCAGCGTGAGCCGGGTGCGCGAACTGGCGCAGGCGGCCGGCGCGAAGATCGGCAGTCGCTATCGCCACGAGAGCCTGCGCATCGACGGCATGGACTGTCCCACCTGCGCCACCGTGATCGAGCATGCGCTGACGCGCATGGACGGCGTCCTGGAAGCCTCGGTCAGCTACGCCGCCGAGCGCCTGCGCCTGGAGTACGACAGCCAGAAAATCGCACGCGCGGCGATCGTCCAGCGCATCCATGCGCTCGGTTATGCCGTGCTGGAAGAAGGCCACGAGGCCGGCTGGTTCGTCGAGCATCGCGAGCTTGTTTTCAGCGGCTTGGCCGGTCTGCTGTTGCTGGCCGGCTGGCTCGCGGGCCTCGCCGGCGCGCCGCGCACGCTCTCGCTCGGCCTGCTGCTGGGCGCCTATGCGGCGGGCGGTTTCTATACCCTGCGGGACGCCTGGCAGAGCGTGAAGAGCCGCAGCTTCGACATCGACACCCTGATGATCGTCGCGGCGGCCGGAGCCGCAGCCTTGGGCGCCTGGGTGGAAGGCGCGCTACTGCTGTTTCTGTTCAGCCTGGGTCATGCGCTGGAACACATGGCCATGGACCGTGCGCGCAAGGCGATCGAGGCGCTGGCAGACCTGGCACCCAAGACCGCGATCGTGCAGCGGGACGGTGCGGAGATCGAGGTGCGGGTCGAGGCCTTGCAGCGCGGCGACCGGGCGATCGTCAAACCCGGCCAGCGCATCGCAGCCGATGGCGTGGTGGCAGCGGGCAATTCGGCGGTTGACCAGGCTCCGGTCACTGGCGAATCCATGCCGGTGGACAAGCAGCCGGGCGACAAGGTATTTGCCGGCACGGTGAACGGCGAAGGCGTGCTGACGATCGAGGTGACCAAACTGGCGCAGGAGAGCACGCTGGCGCGCATGGTTACGATGGTGGCTGAGGCGCAGACGCATAAATCGCCCACGCAGCGCTTCACCGACCGTTTCGAGCGGATCTTCGTTCCGGCCGTGCTGGTGGGCACAGCACTGCTGATCGCGTTGCCGCCGCTGTTCGGCTTCCCCTTCGCCGAATCCTTTTACCGCGCCATGGCGGTGCTAGTGGCGGCGTCCCCGTGCGCGCTGGCCATCGCCACCCCATCGGCGGTGCTGTCCGGCATTGCGCGCGCCGCGCGCGGCGGCGTGCTGATCAAGGGCGGCGCGCACCTGGAGAATCTCGGCGTGCTGACCGCCATCGCCTTCGACAAGACCGGCACCCTGACCATCGGCAAACCTGAAGTAACCGACGTCGTCGCCGTCGGCGGAAGCGAGGACGCCTTGCTGAAAATTGCCGCCGCCGTGGAAAGCCGCAGCGCGCACCCACTGGCACAGGCGGTGGTGACAGAGGCGAAGCGGCGTGGATTAAGCTGGGGGGAAGCCAGCGAGGTCGAAGCCGTGAACGGGAAAGGATTGCGCGCCAAATTCGACGGGCAAAAAGTGAGCATTGGCAACGTCAAATTGTTTGAAGGCGAAGCCATCCCCGAAACCATCCTGCAGCAGGCCGAGCGCCTCGGAAGCGAAGGCAAGAGCCTCATGCTGGTCCAGGCTGACGGGCAGTTCCTCGGCGTCGTGGCGCTGGCCGACACCCCGCGCGCAGGCGCGAAGCAGGTGCTGGAACGCCTACACCGCACCGGCATCCGCAAGACCATCATGCTCACCGGCGACAACGCGCGCGTGGGCCGCGCCATCGCCGATGCGGTGGGTCTGGACGAAGTGCAAGCGGGCCTGTTGCCGGAAGACAAGGTCAAGGCCATGGAAGCACTCGGGCAGCGCTACGGGCAGGTGGCCATGGTCGGCGACGGCGTCAACGACGCGCCGGCCATGGCGCACGCCACGGTCGGCATCGCCATGGGTGGCGCCGGCACCGACGTGGCGCTGGAAACCGCGGACGTGGCGCTGATGGCCGACGATCTCTCCAAGCTGCCGTTCGCCGTGGCCCTGAGCCGCGCATCGCGACGCATCATCCGGCAGAACCTGTATGTGTCGCTGGGCGTGGTGGCCTTGCTGATTCCCGCCACCCTATTCGGCTGGGCCGGCATCGGCCTGGCGGTGCTGATACACGAGGGCTCGACCGTGGTGGTGGTAATCAATGCCTTGCGTCTGTTGGCCTACGAGGACCGGCCAACGCTTTAACCTAATGTGAAGATGGACCGGGATCACCAGCGAGGTGATCTACCCGAAAAACCTGAAGATCATTCAGGGTTCACCAGACAAAAAACTGGGTACCCCATGCGGCAAGCGGCAGAACCGTGGCCATCGATATTCCCAACGCTGCCACGGCGCGGTGTCGTTTCGCCAGACGCCACGCAAGATTCGCACTCCAGAGGGCGGCGAGCGCCAGCAGCGCCATGCGCGCGTCATTGGCCCAAGGCAGGATCACCCTTTCGCCAGCCAGCTGGGAGGTTGTAAGCAGGCTCAAGCCGACGAAAACACTGGTTCCGGCGAAGGGAATGAGGGTTTGGGACAGCCGCTGCCAGGGCAATCCCGTCAGCATGCCGGCCAGCTTGAGCCAGCCCCACACCCAGCCGCCGACGACGAGCGTTTCGGCGGCGATGTAGGCAAGCAGCACGCCGCCGTCCAGCCAGGTGAAGACGTCGTTCACCTCCGGGTAATAGGTGAACAGCCACCAGTGTCCTGCCTCGTTGAGCGGCCACCAGACCTCGTGGTCTACCAGCCACCCTGCCGCAGCCTGT
>JAJZRT010000913.1 GCA_021802595.1 Pseudomonadota bacterium | reverse complement strand
GATCCAGAGCGCGCGCGTGATCTTCGGCGCGCAGAACGTCGAGGTTTCCAACCCGCGCTGGATGTCGGGCGGCATTCAACTGTTCGCCGACGTCACCCTGCCCTGGAACCGCATCGTCATCATCGGCTTCACGCTGTTCGTGCTGCTCCTGGTCTGGGTGCTGATGAACAAGACGCGGCTGGGCATGTTCGTGCGCGCGGTGACCCAGAACCGGGCCATGGCCGGCTGCGTCGGCGTGCCCACCGGGCGCATCGACACCCTGGCCTTCGGCCTGGGCGCGGGCATCGCCGGCCTGGGCGGCGTCGCCCTGTCGCAACTGTCCAACGTCGGCCCGGACATGGGCCAGGGTTACATCGTCGACTCCTTCATGGTGGTGGTGCTAGGCGGTGTCGGCCAGCTCGCCGGCGCGGCCTGGGCAGCGCTCGGCCTGGGGGTGGCGAGCAAGTTTCTGGAGGGCTGGCTGGGCGCGGTAATCAGTAAGATCCTGGTGCTGGCCTTCATCATCGTCTTCATCCAGAAACGTCCCCAGGGCCTGTTCGCGCTCAAGGGCCGCTTCGTCGACAACTGAGGCCGGGACGTAGATGACAACCCCGTTCGCAATCCGCTTTCTCGAAGCTACGCCGAGGAAGGGCCAGGCCGCGCTGGCCGGCTTCGCCGCCCTGGTGCTGCTGCTCGCGGTCCTGCACCTGTTCGCGCCGCCGGGCAGCCCGCTGCACGTCTCGGGCTACGTCATCACCGTCGGCGGCAAGATCATGTGCTACGCCATCGTGGCGGTGGCGATGGACCTGATCTGGGGCTACGCAGGCATTCTTTCGCTCGGCCACGGCGTCTTCTTCGCGCTCGGCGGCTACGCCTTCGGCATGTATCTGATGCGCGCCATCGGCCACGACGGCGTCTATCAGTCATCGCTGCCCGACTTCATGGTCTTCCTCGACTGGAAAGAACTGCCCTGGTACTGGATCGGCAGCGAGCACCTCGCCTGGGCGCTGATCCTGGTGCTGGTGGTGCCCGCACTCCTGGCCCTGGTGTTCGGCTACTTCGCCTTCCGTTCGCGCATCAAGGGCGTGTATTTCTCGATCATCACCCAGGCCATGACCTACGCCTTCATGCTGCTGTTCTTCCGCAACGAGACCGGCTTCGGCGGCAACAACGGCTTCACCGACTTCAAGCGCATCGCGGGCTACGCCATCACCACGCCGGACATGCGCGTGACCCTGTTCGCACTCTCCGCGGCGACGCTGGCGGCGACCCTGCTCCTCGGCCGCTACCTGGTGACGTCGAAATTCGGGCGGGTGCTGACGGCGATCCGCGATGCCGAGTCGCGCACCATGTTCATCGGCTACAACCCGCTCTGGTACAAGCTCTTCATCTGGACGCTGTCGGCGGTGCTGTGCGCCATCGCCGGCGCCCTCTACGTGCCCCAGGTGGGCATCATCAATCCCTCCGAGATGTCGCCGGCCAACTCCATCGAGATCGCCATCTGGGTCGCGGTCGGCGGCCGCGGCACGCTGATCGGGCCGGTGCTCGGCGCCTTCCTGGTGAATCTGGCGAAGAGCTGGTTCACCGTCGCCTTTCCCGAGTATTGGCTGTTCTTTCTGGCGCTGCTGTTCATCGGCGTCACCTTGTTCCTGCCCGAGGGCATGATGGGACTGTGGCGCCGGCTCAGAGGGCGGATCGCGGCATGAGCATCCAACTGACGGAATCCGCGCATGGGAGCGGGGGCGAACAGGCGGCGACCAGCCACCTGCTGGTGCCGGGCGAACTCGATCTGTCGCACCAGGTCATCCTGTATCTGGACGGCATCAGCGTCTCCTTCGACGGCTTCAAGGCGCTCGACGATCTCACCCTGGCCATCGACGCCGGCGAGCTGCGCTGCATCATCGGCCCCAACGGCGCCGGCAAGACCACCATGATGGACGTGATCACCGGCAAGACGCGGCCGGACGCGGGCACCGCCTTCTTCGGCCAGACGCTGGACTTGACGCGCCTGACCGAAGCCGAGATCGCCCACGCCGGCATCGGCCGCAAGTTCCAGAAGCCGACCATCTTCGAGAGCCACTCGGTGTTCGAGAATCTGGAGCTGGCAATGAAGACCGACAAGCGCGTGCGCCGCAGCCTGTTCTCGGTGATCGACGATCAGACTAAGGACCGCATCAGCGACACCCTGCGCCTGATCCGTCTCGCCGCCGACGCCGATCGTGCCGCCGGAGCGCTCTCCCACGGCCAGAAGCAATGGCTGGAGATCGGCATGCTGCTGATGCAGGAACCCAAGCTGCTCTTGCTCGACGAACCGGTGGCGGGCATGACCGACGAGGAGACCGAGCGCACCGGCGAACTGTTCCTGTCGCTGGCGGGCAAGCATTCGCTGGTGGTGGTCGAGCACGACATGGCCTTCATCGAACAACTGGGCGGCAAGGTCACCGTGCTGCACGAGGGTTCGGTGCTGGCCGAGGACAATCTCGCCACGGTGCAGGCCGACCCGCGCGTGATCGAAGTCTATCTCGGCCGCTGAGTCAGACAATCATGCTCACCGTTTCCGATCTCAATCAGTACTACGGCGGCAGCCACATCCTGCGCGACCTCTCGCTGGAGGTGCCGCTGGGCCAGGTGACGACGCTCCTGGGCAGAAACGGCGTCGGCAAGACGACGCTCCTGAAATGCCTGATGGGCCTGGTGCCGGCCAGGACCGGCAGCATCGTCTTCGACGGCCGCGACATCGCCCAGTTGCCGACCCACGCCCGGGTCAAGGCCGGCATCGGCTACGTGCCCCAGGGCCGCGAGATCTTCCCGCGCCTGACGGTAGAGGAGAACC
>JAJZRT010000912.1 GCA_021802595.1 Pseudomonadota bacterium | reverse complement strand
GATCTCGGGGCGGCGTGCTGGCCGGCGCCAGCGCTTTGTGCCCGGCTTTTCGCGCCGACCTTGAGGTCGGGCAGGATGCCGCGATCGATCAGGTGACGGTTGATGGCCTGGTAGATGGAGGCAAGCTCGGTGGTCAGCACCAGATCGAACTGGTTCAGCAGTACGATCCGGACATCCTGTTCCAGCTGCATGCGGGTGATGCCGTCCAGCATTGCGTCGCACAACACACGCGGGCCGAGCGGGTTGTCGTTTTCAGCCAGATCGGTGCGGCCCAGCAGATGGGCGATACGGGCATCCAGGGCGACCAGCTCTTCGGCGCAGTTGTAGCGCAGTCGTGAGGTGGCCTTGTCGACCGCCAGCGTGATCTCGAAATCGTGGTCGTCCACCAGGGACAACTCGAGCAGGTCGCCGCCAGCGGTTTTCTCGCGGTTGTGCGCAAAATCGTTGAAGGTCTGGCAGAACGCATCCTTGCAGGCGCTCAACAGTTCATTGGCCCGCTTGTTGAGGGTGCCCTGGGCGCCATAGTAAGTGTTGCGTGTTTCCAGCAAGGGCGAACGATCGGCCATCGCCAGCAGGGTGTTTTCCATTGCTTCGGTCTGCCGCGTCAGCACACGGGTCGCGCCCTCGATCAATAGGTCGCGGCAGCCGTGCAGTACGGACAGCGTCTCGGCAGAGACCTGCGCGCGGCGTGATCGCTCGAACTGATTGAGGTTAATTACGACTGAATTGTCTGGCATCTCGCGCTCCATGGGATCACCTCGCGGTATCGGCGGTTGGCCGGCCAGGAACGAAGGGACATGCGCGTGACAGGCGTACTGCCGGCGGTCCCGCTGTCTCGTCCGCTTGCTGCGGGGCGAGACCGGTAACTTTGCGTCCCCGCCTCACGGCGGGTTTGCCCTGTTCGGTGGTCGGCGATTGCGTCGAAAGATCGACACACAACCGCATAACTGGTCTATCGGCCGAGGACGGGAAAAACTTGAGCGTTGTCGGGAAGGAAAATTTACGCCTGGTCACCCGCCAGGCGGGTTTTGAGGCGCAGCATGGCATTGCGGGTTAGTGACTGCTCCGGGATGCGTGCCCGGCCGGCACGGATTTCCGCCGCGAGATGCTCGCAGTCGAGGGAAAAACGTTGCTCGCCCTCGCTGTCACAGAACAGCAGGTAGCCGCGTACGCCGACCCAGGCCACGCGGGCAGTCGCGAGGCCCTCGTAGGGCGGGTCGAAATCCACCCAGTCGCCTTCGATCAGTTGTTGCGACTGTTGCAGGGCCAGATCGTTTTCTTGCCCATCCGGCAGTTGCCGGGCGAACGATTCGAGGTGCGCCTGCGAGACGCGCAGGGGGGTGAAGGTACTGACCACGGCCTCACGTTGCCCCACGACGGGGCGGATCCAGCATTCCTGGGTGGCCGTGATGGCACTGAAAAAGTCTTTCAATTGCGCAGGCTCGGCTCCCTGTGCCAGGAGGCCGCGCCGTAATGCGGTGTTGATGGCCGGAATCGATTGCAGCCGGGTTTCCCGGGTGGCGTCGCTGTCGGGCGCCTGCAGGCTGAGGAAAAGGTTCTGCAGGGTAAGACAGGCCGCGCGCCAGTCGGGGCCTTCGCCGGATTCGGCGACATATAAGTTGGCCATGTACGGAACCCAGGCGGCTTCCAGCCGCCGCAACACGGATTCCGGGGCGGGGTAGCGTTCGGTCAGGTCGTGCAGGTTTTCCAGCGCCAGCAGTGTGCCCAGTTCCTGCCGTTCGATGTGTTCCAGGTTCGCCACGTCAGCGGTCAGTGCGGCTTCCGTGCGTGCATTTTCTCCGGCCAGCCAGGCGGCGAGCGCACTGTGTGCTTGGGCAAATGCCTCGATTGGGTGATCGGCGTCGTGGAGTATGGCAGCACTGGCGGCCTGGATCTGCTCGAGCGCACTGGGATGCGCGGAGTTGCCCTCGGGGAAGCGGCGGGAGAACAGGCCCATCAGGTCGATCAGCCGGCGCGCCGGATGCTGGTCGTCGCTGAAAAAATCGGGCGCAACGAGCGCGACCCTGAGGGCAGGGATCTGCAGGTGCGCGATTTCGGCCTTGTAACGCGGCGAGATGCCGGGATCGTCGAGGATGCACTCGAATAGCCCTGCCACGGCATCCAGTACGGCGAGATCGAAAGCAGCCGCGTCGGCATGGCGCGCATCCTGCTGCAGTTGCCGCAACATCAGGGCGGGTACCCCGGTGCCGGAGTCCGGAATTCCGGCAGGGAGCGCATGCCAGTCTGCCAGGCTGTCGAACAGGCTGCGCGGCGCGGCCGCATGAAACAGGCCTGCCGGCGCCGCGCCGGTTGTCGGACCGGCTTCCCCTCTATGTGAGGTGGCAGACCGGATATGCGCCAGAACGTCCAGCCCCGCGTCGGGAGCGCTCCGCCTGGGGGGCGAGGGACGGGCGGTGCGCGTGGCAGGCAGGTCGGGAATGTCGGCGGTGCCCAGGAACTGATTGAGCGCCGTGTAAGTGTGTTTCAGCGTGTCGAGCAGCGGGGTGCGGACGCTCTGAAGCAGAAAGGTGCCACAGGCCGGATCGATACCCAGCGCATCGAGCGCGCGCGACAGGGCGCGAACGACCGGCAGCGGGGCGTAGAGGTCGGCGTGATTCCGGTCCGTGTCTTCCAGTGCGGCCCGCTGCACGGCCTCCATGCGGCCGAACAGCAGCATCATCTCGGCACGCAGGATTTCGGTCATGTAGGCCGCAGCCTTCTCTTCGGCAAGCTGCCGTTTGAGCGTCTCGTCGTCCACCAGTTGCAGTTCGGAAGGATGATCGATCAGGCGCCGGGGAAACGTCTCGGGATGAGGG
>JAJZRT010000911.1 GCA_021802595.1 Pseudomonadota bacterium | reverse complement strand
ATCTCGTGGCGGAGGGGCTGACGACCACCTTGCCGGTGAGATCGCGGAGCATGAAGTCCACCAGATGAGCGTTCTGACGCGAGCCGTGGGCATCGTGACAGGCGGCGCAGGGCGCCTGATCGGTGATCACGTGGCGCTGGTGCGGGAAGGTCTTGGCCTGATCGGTGATCAGGAAAGTGCGGTTGTGGCACTGGTAGCACAGCGCATAGCTCTGGGGCGATTCGACGCTGGGGTCGCCGGTGGTGTATTGCGCCGCCAGGATCGGCTCGTAGCGCGAGCCGTGCGGCCCGCGCGGGTTGGTACCCTGCGCCGTCCACTCGTCGTTGTTGTGGCAACTGGTGCAATTGATCAGGCTGGAGGCGGTGTAGCCCGCCTCCAGGCCGAGTATCGCCGGATTCGCGCCGGTCGCCGCGATCGGGTGATACGAGGGATTGGTCGGGTCGATCTTCAGGCGGATGTTGCGCGTGCCGCCCTGGCGAATGATGCCCACCGTGGTCGGCTCCTGCAGGCCGTGGCATTTGTCACAGACCTCATATTCGAAGTTGGGATCATTGATCACCGAGCCGCCCAGGGTGACGCTCTTGACCCCGCGCAGCGCGCCCGGCGCGCCCGGCAGAACGGCGGCGGCATTGGTCGCGACGTGCGCATTGTGGCAGTCGACGCAGGTGACGTGGCGCGGCATCAGGCGCGGATCCTCAGTGGGATCATGCACCCACTGGCTGCTGTCGATCGGATGACGGGAGGGCTTGAGGAACTCCGCCGCGACATTCTTGGCGGCGACCGTGCCGCCGTGGCAGACGGTGCAGTTGGCCGACTCCGTCGCCTGCGCCAGCAGCCGTTGCGGATGGCCGGCGTCGTGCGGCCGGTGGCAATCGAGGCAGGCATTGTCGGCCACCGTGGCATAGGCGCCGGGCGGCCAGGGGTCGGTGCCGGTGCCGTTCCAGGTAGCGGTCGAGGTGGCGTGGGCCGAAGCGGACCAGCCATTCATGCGATGGCAGGCGGTGCACTGCGCGCCGGCGCGGTTGTCGGCGCGCAGGAAATTCGGCTGCCGGTCCTCGTGCGGATCGTGGCAACTGGTGCATTGCATTTGCTGCTGGGCATCGAGCCGGACGCTCGCCGCTAGGCTGCGCGGATCGGCAAGTTCCGGGTTGGCCTGCGCCAGCGCGACGTCATAGGTGAAGGAGATCGGATGATCCTTCGACAGATCGGTGCCGAGCACGGTGCTGCCCTGCAGGGGACCTAGCATCAGCGGCGCACCCGCGGGTGGTACGCGCAGGCTGTCCAGCGCCAGCAGGCCGTCGTGACAGGACAGGCAGAGCTTGGAACTGCCGGTGGGCTGATTCAGGCTCGCCTTCAGCGTACTGCTGGCATAGAGCTGGTAGGTGGCCGCGGACAGTTCGCGATTCCACAAGCCTATGGTCGGCTTGGCGTTGTGCGGAGTATGGCAGAAGACGCACAGGCCGACCGGCTCTGCGGCCTTGATCGTGCCGGGGCCGCTGGGGGTGAGGTTATGCTTGGTGAGCGCGATATGGGTCTGCGCCTGGCTGCTGGCGCACAGCGCGAAGCAGCCGGCGACGAGCAGCGCCAGCCAACCTGATGCCTTCGACGACAGCTTCATTTCAGCTTCTCCCTGGCCGCGCCCGGACCGCCTTGAAACACCTGGATCCGCTGGTTGAAAGCGTCGGCCACATAGATTTCATTGTTCGGGCTGATGAACAGGCCGCCGGGCAGCCAGAACTGACCGGGCTGCGCGCCATGCTGGCCGAAGCCGAGCAGAAAGCGGCCGTCGCGCCGGAAGATCTGCACCGCATCGAACAGCGCATCGACGACGAAGACGTGCCCGGCGGGATCGAAGGCCACGCCCTTGGGGGCGGCGACATCGCCCGAGCCGTCGCCATGGTGGCCGAATTGCCAGAGATAGCGGCCGTCGGGGGCGAAGGCCTGGACGCGGAAATTGAGCGCATCGGTGACCAGCAGCGTCCCCGCCGGATCCAGCGCCAGGTGGGTCGGGTAGTTGAACTGCCCGTCGCCGCTGCCGGCTGCACCCCAGGTGCCGATGAGTCTGGCGTCGGGGCCGAACACGGCGATCCGCTGATTCGCCGAATCGGCGACGTAGAGACGCCCTCGAACCGGATCGTAGGCCAGGCCCGCCGGCCGCTCCAGGCCCTGCTGCGCGGCGACGCCGATCAGCTCACCGGCGCGGTCTATGAGAAACACTTTTTTCAGGCGCGAGTCGGCGAGATACACCGCGCCGTCGGGGCGTATCGCCACCGCCACCGGCGAAAGAAGCTCGGTGTCCCCGACGCGCTCCACCTTGTGCGTCTCGTTCCGCCCGGCATCGAAGATCCACAAGGCCGGTGCGCCCGGGTCGGCGACGTACAGCACCCCCTGCTGCTCCGCGACCCCGGTGGGGCGGATGAAGTGATCGCTGCCGCTGCCGGTGAGCGCATCGATCAGGCGCCGGAACAGGGATTTGGCGATGCCCCAGTCTTGCGGTCCGGAGATGCTGCGCAGATAGCGGATGCGGGTCTTGGCCGGCGGCTCGGGCCAGATGGGAGCTGGCGCAGCACTCGCCACCGTACTCGCCGCTGCGGTCCTGGGTGGTGCAGTCGTGGCGCAGCCGGCGGGGAGCAGGCCGAGCAGCGTGGCATACATCATGGCGAACAGCGGGGCGGCAATGCAGGCGCCGCGGGAGCGGGCAGTATCAGGGGTCGGTTTCATAGTTCACGCGTCACGCTGAAATCGATACGCCAATTGCTCATCCGGGAGCCGCCGCGTATTCGTTGGTTGGCGGTGCAGGCCGATGTCAGCCAGCG
>JAJZRT010000910.1 GCA_021802595.1 Pseudomonadota bacterium | reverse complement strand
ATCCGCGCTCGATGTCGCGGGTGATGCCGCCGGTCTGGCGTTCCAGATGGAAGCGCAGCGACAGTGCGTGCAGGTGCTGGAACACCGCCATGCTGATGCGCCGCATCGCGCGCTGGGTGACCTTGGCGAACACCACGTCGCGCAGGTCGGCGAAGGTGGTGCTGGCGAAGCGCAGCAGGCCGTAGCTGAGGATGAAGGCCAGCGGCAGCACCAGCTCGGACCGCGGCTTGTTGAGCGCGTCGATGATGTCCTTGAGCACCAGCGGCACGGCCACCGACGCCAGCTTGGCGCCGACCAGCAGCGCCAGCGCCAGCAGCACGCGGGCGCGGAACTCCCACAGGTAAGGGAACAGGCGGCCGATGGAACGCAGGCTGGGGTCGCCGGGCGGCGGCGGGGGCGAATGGGAATGAACGGCGGGATGCATCGGCTCAGGTAGAATGACGGATTCGGTTTTTCCTGATTTTACGTCCATGCGGCCTGTTCCGGCGCCGGACGAAAACAATGGCATGAAGCTCTACGGTATCCCCAATTGCACCACGGTGAAGAAAGCGCGCGCCTGGCTCGCCGGACACGGCCACGACCTGCCTTTCCACGACTTCAAGAAACAGGGCGTCGATGCCGCCTGGCTGAAGACGGTCTGCAGACAGGCCGGCTGGCAGGCGCTGGTAAATACGCGCGGCACGACCTGGCGCAAACTCGACGATGCGGACAAGGCGGCCGTCGTCGACGAATCCAGCGCGATCGCCCTGATGCAGACCCATCCGAGCGTGATCAAGCGTCCCGTGCTGGAGCGCGACGGCCAGTATCACCTGGGCTTCGCCGAAGACCAGTACCAAGACCTGTTCGGAGCCTGACCCCGCATGGCCAATAAAACCCTCGAGGACCTCGTCCGAACCCATGAAACCCTGGCGCTGGCAGTCGAACTGCTCAAGCGCCGCTCGCTGACGCCCGACGACGCCGGCTGCCACGACCTCATCGCCGCGCGCCTGGAGAAACTGGGCTTCCGCATCGAGCGCCATCGCCACAACGGCGTAGACAACCTGTGGGCGCGCAAGGGCACGGCGTCCCCGGTCGTCTGTTTTGCCGGCCACACCGACGTCGTGCCCACCGGCCCGCTCGACCAGTGGCTGTCCGACCCGTTCCAACCGACGGTACGCGACGGCAAGCTCTACGCCCGCGGTGCCGCCGACATGAAGACCTCGGATGCCGCCTTCGTCACCGCCACCGAGCGCTTCGTCGCCGCCCATCCCGATCACGCCGGCTCGATCGCCTTCCTGCTTACTTCCGACGAGGAAGGTCCCGCCACCGACGGCACGGTGAAGGTGGTCGAAGCGCTGAAGGCCCGCAACGAACGCCTCGACTACTGCATCGTCGGCGAGCCCACCAGCGCTGCCGAGTTCGGCGACACCATCAAGAACGGCCGCCGCGGTTCGCTGTCCGGCACGCTGCGCGTCAAGGGCGTGCAGGGCCACATCGCCTACCCGCATCTGGCCAAGAACCCGATCCACCTCGCCGCGCCGGCGATCGCCGAACTCGCCGACACCATGTGGGACGAGGGCAATGCCTACTTCCCGCCGACGACCTGGCAGATCTCCAATATCCACGGCGGCACCGGCGCCACCAACGTCATTCCCGGCGTGGTCGAGATCCAGTTCAACTTCCGCTTCTCCACCGCCAGCACCGCCGAAGGTCTGATGGATGCGGTGCACGAAATCCTCGACAGCCACGGCCTCGACTACGAGATCGACTGGAGCCTGTCGGGCAAGCCCTTCCTCACCCCGCGCGGTCCGCTGTGCGACCGCCTGAGCGACGCCATCCGCGAGGTCACCGGCCTCACCCCCGAGCTATCCACCACCGGCGGCACCTCGGACGGCCGCTTCATCGCCGACGTCTGCCGCGAAGTCGTCGAGTTCGGCCCGCTCAACATGAGCATCCACAAGCTGAACGAACACGTCGCGGTGGAGAACATCGAGCAGCTGGCGACGATTTACCAGAAGACGCTGGAAAAACTCCTGGGTTGAACACCCTGCGTTTCTTCGCGCTCTTCTCGGATAAATCTTTTGGGATTGAAATGAAACACTTCGAAGACACCGAATCCCTCATCACCGTGCGCGACTGGCTGCGCTTCGCGGTGTCGCGCTTCAACGAGGCGAAGCTGTTTTTCGGCCACGGCTCGGACAACGCCTTCGACGAGGCCGCCTACCTGATCCTGCACACCCTGCATCTGCCGCTCGACCGGCTGGAGCCTTTCCTCGACGCCAGCCTCACGCATGGTGAATCCGAGCAGGTGCAGGCGGTGATCGAACGCCGCGTGCGCGAACGCCTGCCCGCCGCCTACCTCACGCACGAGGCCTGGCTGGGCGAGCACCGCTTCTATGTGGACGAGCGCGTGATCGTGCCGCGCTCCTTCATCGCCGAACTGCTGCACGAACAGCTGGCGCCGTGGGTCGAAAATCCGGATGAGGTGACAAGCGTGCTCGACCTCTGCACCGGCTCCGGCTGCCTCGCGATCCTGGCTGCGCTGGCCTTTCCCGATGCCCAAGTCGACGCGGCCGACCTGTCCAGGGATGCGCTGGACGTCGCCGCAAGGAACGTCGCCGACTACGGCCTCGCGGATCGCATCGACCTCATCGAATCGGATCTGTTCGCGGCGCTGAAAGGTCGCTGTTATGACGTCATCCTCAGCAACCCGCCGTATGTGAACGCCGAATCGGTCGCTGCGCTTCCGCCGGAATACCAGGCGGAGCCCGCACTGGCGCTGGGTTCGGGGGAGGACGGCCTGGACGCCGTGCGGAAAATTCTGGCGGGCGCCAAGGCCCAC
>JAJZRT010000909.1 GCA_021802595.1 Pseudomonadota bacterium | reverse complement strand
GCATCACTCGACCGTGATCCGTTCCTTTTCCATCGGGATCGCGATCCACATCTCGACCAGCACGGCCCGCCGTGACGGGTCCCCGTCACGGCTGTCGACCGCCGACATCTGGATCAGCAGATACTCGGGCGAGCCGTCCGCCAGGTTGCGCACGTAGGGCATGAACCAGACCCTGGCGTTCTGACCCCGCGTGCCGTCGGCATCGTCGATGCGGACCTCGGTCCCGGCGAACGGCGCCACGAATTCAGCCTGCGGGTCGACGTCGCGCAGGAAATCGAGACGGTCGCGCTCGCCCAGCGCAGCCGACAGGACATCGGACGGAACCCCTGCGGACACCAGTTGGTCCGCCCAGAGGGAGTAGCTTTGTGCGCCGAGCCCCGTGCCGCCGTCGCCGCGAAACAGCGCGACATCCGAGGCGGACGGGATGAAGCCGGTGAGACGTGAGCAGGCCAGCGCGTCCACGATGCCACCCTGGCGATCGACGAGCACTTGCAGGAAGCGGTCATCGTCGTCCAGGACGTTCCCCACTTGCGTGAACAGCCGCCAGAGCGATCCGCTCAGATCGAGGCGGACGTGGCTGATGGCGCGCACAACATCCTGCTTCTCCGCGGGCATATCGAAAAGCGAACCCGCGGCACGCGCACGGATCAGCGGGGCCCGCTGATAGCGCAAGAGGCCGCCGATGCGCGCACCCAGCGGTGCGGCGGCGTCTGCCTGCCCCTCGGCGCCCGACGCGGGCGCCAAATGGGCTTTTGCGTATCGAAGCGCAGAGATCCAGGGCATCGGTGCTCCTCACAATCGGTAGTTGGATCGGTCGCGCCGCCTCGCGGCGGCCAGGGTTCGACGCACGGCGAACGCCACGAATGCAGCCACGACCACCACGAACAACACGGATGGCAGCCAACTCGACTGCGATGCAGCGCTGGCGGACGCCGCCGCAGGTACGCTCGCCGGCCGTGCGCCGGGCAACGCAGCCCCGACCCGAGTGGCTGCGACCGGAGCGCTGTGCCATCCCAACAGCGAGCGCAGCCCTTCGAACATCAGGAAGTTGCTCCAGAACCCGCCCCCCCAGTCGTGACCGCCGATCAGCGAGCCTTGGCGGCCGAATCTCCTAGCGCCGTCGGCGCTGTCGGCAGGGCCACGGAATTCCTGCGTCGAGCGGGCCGGCTCTGGCGGCTGCGTCGCCGCCAGGGCTCGCCGGGTTGCGGCAGAGCGCCCCAGCTCCGACGAAAGCGCCGAGCGCGGTTGCCGGGATGGGTTCGGGGTGGTTGAAGCGCGGAAGCCGCCGAAGGCAGAGCGCCCGGGTGACCGCTCGGCGGTTCGTGGACGAAAGCCGGCAGCGAACCCGCGCTCGCGCGGCGCGGGAATGCGCCATGCATGAAACCCCGACGATCGGAAGTGAAATCCCCCTCCCCCACGCGCCAGCGCCGGAACGGCGAACACGATGCACAGCGCCAGCAGGGTCATCAGCCGGGCGATGCGCATGTGCACAGTCATGGGGATCTCCAGGCGCCGCAATCGCGGAGCTCACGCGCCCCTGCTCCTGCTCGCCGCACGATTCGTGGCACCTCACAGGCCGAGGGTGGCACGCCTTTGCGCGTATTTGTCGGCATCGATTTCTCCGCTGGCGTAGCGGCGGTCGAGGATGTCACGAGCTCCGCTGTGTTCCGCGCCGCCACGTTCCGCGTCCTTGTCCTGCCCGGGCCACTGGCTGCGCAGGATCCACAAGCCCAGCACGATTACCACGATGAACAGTATGAACATTTCGAACCAACCTCCCTCCAGCCAGGGTCCGAGCCTCAAGCGATCGCCCGCGTGTGTCAGCCGCGCAGCGACTCGGCCACACGCTGCAACCTCGAACGAACCTCCCTACCCAGATTCTCGATTTCCGGCCGGGCGACCATGCCCAGCACCGCCTGCGGATCCATGAACACGACATGGACCCTTGCATCGGGTTCCTCCCGCACGACCACATTGCAGGGAAGCAAGGCGCCGATGTCCGGGTCAACCTGCAGGGCCTGGTGCGCGAAATGGGGGTTGCAGGCCCCGAGAATCACGTACGGGCGCTGCTCGACGCCGAGCTTGGCCTTGAGCGTGGCCTGCACGTCGATCGTGGTCAGCACGCCGAAACCCTCCTGCTTGAGCGCTTCGGTGACAACCTGCACGGTGGACTCGAAGCCCTTCGGGCTCTGGACGCTGAAAACGTAGGAACTCATGACACTCTCCTCCTATGGGCCTGGATGGACGCATGCCTGTTGCCGCTTCGCCCTTCGCGGCCCTACACCCTCGCGCGGCGCAGGCGCAGCGCGTTGGCCACCACTGAGACCGAACTGAAGGACATCGCCGCGGCGGCGATCACCGGCGACAGCAGGACACCGAAGAAGGGGTACAGGATGCCGGCTGCCACCGGCACGCCCAGGCTGTTGTAGACGAAGGCGAAGAACAGGTTCTGGCGAATGTTTGCCAGCGTGGCGCGGCTCAGGTGGCGCGCGCGCACGATGCCCCGCAGGTCGCCCTGGATCAGGGTCACGCCGGCGCTCTCCATCGCGACGTCGGTGCCGGTGCCCATCGCGATACCCACCTGCGCCTGGGCCAGCGCCGGCGCGTCGTTGATGCCGTCGCCGGCCATCGCGACGAAGCGCCCCTCGGCCTGCAGGCGCTTGACGTGCTGTGCCTTCTGGTCGGGAAGCACGCCTGCGATCACATCATCGATGCCGAGGTCCCTTGCCACGGCCTTGGCGGTGGTCTCGTTGTCCCCGGTAAGCATCACGATGCGCAAGCCGTCGTCGTGCAATTCGCGAAGGGCCTGCGACGTGCTGGCCTT
>JAJZRT010000908.1 GCA_021802595.1 Pseudomonadota bacterium | reverse complement strand
GACGCGGCATCGAGCACGACATCAAGGTCGACCAGGGCGCCAGGGCACTGGCGCTCCACCCCGGCGACAAGCTGACCGAGGGACTGGACGGATTGCGCGAGCGGCTCGCCGAATACCGGCAACTGGGCGCACAGTTCGCCAAGTGGCGCGCAGTGATCGAGATCGACGAGCGTGACCTGCCGTCGCCGTTCGGCATCCGCGCCAATGCGCACGCGCTGGCGCGCTACGCCGCGCTGTGCCAGGAAGCCGGGCTGGTGCCGATCGTGGAACCGGAAGTGCTGATGGATGGCGCCCACGGCATCGAGCGCTGCGAAGCGGTGACGGCCCAGGTGCTGCAGGCGGTGTTCGCCGAACTCGACGCCCATCGCGTGCAGTTCGAGGGCATGCTGCTGAAACCGAACATGGTGATCGCCGGCAAGAAATGCGCGCAGCAGGCCAGCGTACAGGAAGTCGCCGAAGCCACACTGCGCTGCCTCAGGCGCTATGTGCCTGCGGCGGTGCCGGGCGTCGTCTTCCTGTCCGGCGGACAGAGTGCGGAAGACGCGACCGCCCACCTCAACGCCATGAACGCAATGGGACCGCAACCGTGGCAGGTCAGCTTTTCCTACGGGCGAGCACTGCAGGCGCCGGTACTGGCTGCCTGGCGGGGACAGGAATCCAACGTCGCCGCCGCGCAGCAGGCACTACGCAAGCGCTGCCGCCTCAACGGGCTGGCGCGCGACGGGCAGTACGACCGCGCCATGGAGGACGCCTCCTGACCTGCTCTCCGGAGGGCCATTTCTTTGCCATCACGCGGAATTTGAGGAACTGAAACAGATGGGATGGCTGCAACGCGTCGGGCCTTTGGCCTTGTGGCTGGTCATCGCCTTCCACGCCCCCGTGCAGGCAGCCGGGCCGGCCAGGAATGCCGAGCGGATTCTGGCGATCGGCGTGCTGGCGCATGACCAGGGGCCATT
Organism: Pseudomonadota bacterium; assembly: GCA_021802595.1. Next base: position 1,869 of record JAJZRT010000908.1, on the reverse strand, counting down.
CAGCGACCACAACGAAAACGGCGTGGATCTCAATCTCGAAGTCCAGTTCGCACCGCTCGACCTGCCGGGCTCGCCCCGCCCGCACCTGGGCATCTCGGCGAATTTCGGCGGGGAGACCAGCGCAGCCTATGCCGGCCTGGGCTTCCGTATCCTGGAGACGGGGCCCTGGTTTGCTGATGGCCTCCTCGGCGCGGGCGTCCACAACGGTCCGCTGCACAAGGAGCCGGTTCGTTGCACGCTGTACAGCGACTGCGGCTACGGCGTCCGCGTCCTGCCCCGTTTCGGGCTGGAAATCGGATATCGCATCAGCCCGGTCGCTTCGGTATCGCTGCTGCTCGATCACATGTCGCACAAATGGATCGTCGATGGGGAAAACGAGGGTCTCGACAATATCGGCCTGCGCTATCAGCACGCCTACTGACGTCCTGCCCCGGAAGCGGCCATAAAAAAACGGCAGGGACTCCCCTGCCGTTTCCATCGGACCCGCAAGCCGATCAGGCGGCCTGGGCGTATTGGGCCTTGGCCTGGCGTGCCGCCGCGATCTCGTCGGGACCATAGGCCTTACCGGACCACAGCATTTCGTAGGCGATCTCCTCGTTGCCGTTCTCGCACAGATCCAGCACTTTCTGGAACAGCGGCTGGAAGGTTTCGGAACGGTGCGATTTCTCGTGGTTCTCGAAGTCGGTCCAGAAGGTCACGATCAACGCCTCCTTGCCTTTCATCGGGCTTTCGACGGCCTGGCCGATGGTCGAGCCTTCGTTGGATACCTGCCCGGAATTCAGCGCGACGAACCCGCCGATAAAGCCGGTATCGGAATGGTAGGTCTTGACGTTTTCGCACAGGAATGCCACCCGTTCCTGCAGGTCATCCACCGTGTATTCCGGCTTCAGAATCACCCGGTTGATGGTCACGATGCCGTCGTTCGGAAAATTAGCGATCAATCCACTCATGGTTTTCTCCTGTTGTGTAGGGTTGAACTACACTCTCAGTCTATATACCCGAGTAAATCAGTCAACTAATTTATTTAAATATTCTATGCATTGATAAATAGACTGAATTAATAGATAAACCATTTTGTCAACAAAGACTTATGTAGGGCGTTCAGATGTAGCGCTTCTGCTCGCTCCGCCTGCCCGGCCGTTTTTTCATGATCACCACGCCCTTGGCGACGTCGAGTCCGGCCACCGGAATATTCTCGTACAGCGGGTTCAGCGGCTTCAGCATCCAGCCATCGTCGCGCTTCACGATCTGGCGGAAGATGTATTCGTCGTTCACGTAGGCGACCACGTAGGAGCCATCCTTGACCAGGCCGGACGGTTCGACCACGATGATTTCACCTTCCTCGAATTCCGGCATCATCGAGTCGCCCAGCACCATCAAGGCATAGGGCTCGGAACCGGCGCAGTTGCTGGCCTCGTTGATTTCCTGGATGGGGATGGTCTTGCGTTCGTTCATGATGGCCTCGCCAATACCTGACTAATTAACTCAAGATTATAATCGAAAGCCCTAGCCGCGCGATCAGCGGCCGCGCATGAACATGGCATCGAGTTCGCCGAGGCCGATCTGGAACCAGGTCGGCCGGCCATGGTTACACTGGCCGGCCCGCTCGGTGGCTTCCATCTCGCGCAGCAGCGCATTCATCTCCGGCAAGGTCAGGCGCCGGTTGGCGCGCACCGCACCATGGCAGGCGAGCGTCGCCAGTAGTTCGTTGCGGCGCTCGGCCAGCAGGCGTGCAACGCCGAACTCGGCCACTTCGGCCAGCACCGCGCGGGTAAGCTCGACCGGATCGGCATCCTTCAGCAGCCAGGGCACCGAACGCACCGCCACCGAAGTCGGCGAGGTGATCGACAACTCGAAGCCGATCCCGGC
>JAJZRT010000907.1 GCA_021802595.1 Pseudomonadota bacterium | reverse complement strand
CAATTTAAGCGGCAGCGATACCAGCTGCGGCGGCAGCATGATCATGCCGAGCGCGGTCATCACCGCAGCGACGACCAGGTCGATCACCAGAAATGGCAGCACCACCATGAAGCCGATCTGGAAGGCGGTCTTGAGTTCGCTGGTGAGGAAGGCCGGCGCCAGTGCCGCCAGCGGCACCGTTTCCACCCGCTTGGGGTCGATGCTTTTGTCGTTTTCGGTAAACAAGCCCAGGTCCTCGGCACGGGTCTGCCGCAGCATGAAGTTTTTCAGCGGCGCCGCGGCCTTGTCGGCGGCAGCATTGAAGCTCAGCGCTCCGGCAAGAAAAGGCTGGTAGGCCTCGGCGTTGATGGTCTTCAGCGCAGGCGACATCACGAAAACTGTCAGCAGCACTGCCAGCCCCGTCAGCACCAGGTTGGGCGGTGCGGTCGGACTGCCCAGCCCCTGCCGCAGCAGGAACAGCACCACGGCGATGCGGGTGAAGGCGGTGAACGCCAGCAGCAGGGCGGGCAGGAACGGAAACAGCAGCAACCACGGCAGGCTTGTCCCCGGCACGCCGATCACCTGCCCGCCCGCGCCCGGCGCCACGTTCAACAGCGGCACGCTGGCGTCCGTCGCCCAGGCCGGTGCGCTCAGGGCCAGCGCCAGCATCAGCAGGATCGCTCTCATCGTCCGCGCTCCTGCACCGGTTCGGGTTTCGGCAGGGTATGCAGCAGACGCACATTGCCGCCCCCCACGCCCAGCAGCAGCCAGGTCCCGTCGACCTCGACCACGACCACGCGCTCGCGTGCGCCGACCGGCGTCGTTCCCACCACCTTGACTGCGCCTTGTGTCCCCATGCCCGGCAGATAGCGCCGGACGAGCCAGGCGACCGCGACAAAGCCGCCGAGGATGAGCGCCAGGCTCAGCAGCACGGTGAGCATGCTGCTGGCGGTATCGGTTGCCGCCAGCGCCCGGGACGGAATCAACGGAATCAGCAGCACGATGCCTGCCGTGACGAATCTAGCCATGCCGGATGATCTCCCGCGCCCAGCGCGTCATGTCGGTGGTGGAATGCGGCAGCCGCACGGCGAGCGTTGCCTGCATGAAGTCGGTCGTGATGCGCCATGCCAGCGCAGGCGGCGGCGTGTCCTGCTGCAGCGCATCGAGCCAGCACTCCGCCAGCACGCCATCCAGGGTGCGGAGAAAGCTGCCGGGAACGAGGGATCCGTTACCCGCCACGCCCCGGCCACCCAGGCGGCGCGTCAGCCATAACGTGGCCAGCGCGGCATCGGGCTGCCAGACGGGCGCTGCCACCGCATCGGCCGGCGCAGGTGCCGCTTGTGCGACCACACCGAGCGGCAGGCGCAGGCGCGCACTGAGTGTCATGGCCAGCTTGCGGGTCAGGCGCGCCGACAAGCCATCGGACGCCGGAAGCGGGGCCGCAAGGAACGCGATTTCGGCAGGCGTGAGTTCAAGCAGCCGCATCAACGTCCCCGCAGCCCCGCATCGCGCCGATGTGTCAGTTCGACCAGTTCATCGTGATCGCGCTGTTCGAGGCGCCTTTGCTGGATGGCGGCCTGCGCCAGATGGCGCTGCTCCAGCAAGCGCAATGCCTTCACCCGCTGCTCGACCAGCATCCATTCGGCCAGCCGTGCCTGCCAGTCGTGGTGGGCAGCATCGATGGCGTCCTGTGCCACCTGCATTTCTGCCGCCTGCGCCCGCTGCAGGCGGTTCGTTTCCTGCAGTTGCGCTGCCGTCACGCCTTCGCGCAACTCGCCCGCCAACTGCGCGATATGGGCGTCGCGCAGCGTGGTCAGCTGCACCTGGCGGCCGCGCGCGCGCAGCCACACGCCATGTGCGAGCTTGACGCCGCGCGCCAGCGTTTCGCTGCGCCGTTCGGCGAGTTGCAGCACCCGTGCCAGCGCGAATGGCTTCATCCAAGCACCTCTTCAAGCCCGTCGCGCGCGGCGTCCAGCGGCGCGCGTTCGCGCATGCCCTGCATCAGGTAGCCCTGCATTCTCGGGTAGAGCCGGACGCCTTCGTCGAGCACCAGATCGGCGCCCGGCACGTAGGCGCCGACCGCCAGCAGATCGCGGCTGCGCATGTAGCGCGAGTAGAGATACTTGAAGCGACGTGTGCGCTCCAGCGCCTCGTCGGAGAGCAGGTCGGGCTGCGCACGGCTGATCGAGGCCTCGATGTCGATCGCGGGGTAATGCCCGGCATCGGCCAGGTCGCGGCTGAGCACGATGTGGCCGTCGAGAATGGCACGCGCCGCATCGGCGATCGGGTCCTGCTGGTCGTCGCCTTCCATCAGCACGGTGAAGAAGGCGGTGATCGATCCGCTGCCGCTGCGTCCGTTGCCGGCGCGCTCGGCGAGCTGAGGCAGCTTGGCGAACACCGACGGCGGATAGCCCTTGGTCGCAGGCGGTTCGCCGATCGCCAGCGCCACCTCGCGCTGCGCCATCGCATAGCGGGTCAGCGAATCCATGATCAGCAGCACGTGTTTGCCCTGGTCGCGAAAATACTCGGCGATCGACATCGCATACGCCGCGCCGTTCAGCCGCATCAGCGGCGGGTGGTCGGCCGGTGCCGCCACCACCACGGCGCGCGCCATGCCCTCGCTGCCGAGGATGCGGTCGATGAACTCCTTGACCTCGCGGCCGCGTTCGCCGATCAGCCCCACCACCACCACGTCGGCCTCGGTGAAACGCGCCATCATGCCGAGCAGCACGCTTTTTCCCACGCCGCTGCCGGCGAACAGGCCGAGCCGCTGGCCGCGCCCCACCGTCAGCAGGCCGTTGATCGCGCGCACGCCGACATCCAGCGTCTGGCGGATCGGCGCACGTT
>JAJZRT010000906.1 GCA_021802595.1 Pseudomonadota bacterium | reverse complement strand
GCCGCAGGGGCCGGAGCACCCGCCGCGATGCCCTGCGAGAGGGCTTTCAGCCGCTGGCATACGCTGTCGACCGCATTCTGGTCGACGCTCGAGCCATGATGGTGGCCATCCATTTGCATGGCCAGGACATCCTTCGCCACCAGGAAGGCATCCACATGCTCGGGCGTCAGCGCCATCTCGCCCTTGCGGATGCGGTCGAGCAGCGACTCCAGCATGTGGGTGACTTCGGTGATGTCGTTGAATGCGAAGGTGGCGGCGCCGCCCTTGATGGAATGCGCAGCGCGGAAGATCGCATTGAGATCCTCGCTGTCCGGCGCAGACACGTCGAGAGCCAGCAAGAGCTTCTCCATTTCGGCGAGCAGTTCGTCTGCCTCGTCGAAAAACACCTGGTAGAACTGGCTCATATCAATTGTCATTTTTGAACTCCGTCATAGTCACGCTGCATGTCAGCCCCCTGCACCTTCAGCCGATCAGTTTTTTCACCACCTCGTTGAGGCGTGCCGGATCGAAGGGCTTGACCAGCCAGCCGTTGGCACCCGCCGCCCGGCCCATCGCCTTGATGTCGTCGCCCGACTCGGTGGTCAGCATCAGGATCGGTACGCTCTGGTAATTCTTCATGGCGCGCAGCGCCCTGATCAGGCTCAGGCCGTCCATGCCCGGCATGTTCTGGTCGGTCAGCACCAGATCGACGGTCTGCTGTTTGGCCTTGTTGAGGCCATCCTGGCCGTCGACGGCCTCGATCACCCCATAGCCGGCCGCCTTCAGGCTGAAGGAGAGCATCTGGCGCAGCGAACCCGAGTCATCCACTGCAAGTATTGTTTTCGTCATCATTGCTCCTGCTACGTTCGTTGGCGGGCCATGCCCGCGTATTTCCTAATCTCAAAACAGTTCGATGTCGCCGCTTTCCATGTGGCGCTGGTTGACCGTGCTGCGCACGGTTCCCGCCAGTTCGGTGCAGCGCGCGCCGACGCGGTCACTGATGTGGCTCAGCATGGCCAGCATCTCTTCGCTGCCGCTTTCCGGCAGGGCGGCCGAGCCGTTGGTGCCAAGCGCACCGAACACATCCCGCAACCCCGCCAGGTGCTGCACCATCCGGCCAATCAGCTGGCTGGTCATGTCCTGGAACTGCAGCCCGGTGACGGCGGCGCCGACATGCCGGCCGATCTCCTCACGCAGCGCCTCCAGGCGCGCGGCCTGCTCGGGCGCCGTTTTTTCAGCCGACAGCATGCCCTTGAGGGTTTCCTGCTGCAGGTCGATTGCCTGATGAATCGCCATGAAGCTGGTGCAGAGCTTCTTGATCGCCTCGCTCAGCAACACGTCCATCTGCACCAGGTCGCGTTCGACCTCGGCCAGATGCTGGTCGCCATGAACGGACACCCCCGACAGCAGACGCATGACCTGGGTATTCATCAACTCGTCGGGGCGGGATTCACGGGTAAGCATGGCCACGCTCACAGAAGCTTGAAGAGCGACAGGCCGGAGGTTTGCACGAACGACTTCTGCGCGGCTTCCAGCGTCATCTGCTGCTTCGACAGTTCTGTCAGCGCCTGGGTGTAGTCGAGATCCTGCAAATTGGACAGGTTCTGGCTGTACTGGAGATTCTTGTCGGAACCCGCGCTGTCGAGCGCATCGAGTTCCTGCAGGCGCGAACCGACCGATGCGCGCACCGAGGACACGTTGTTCAGGGCCAGCACCAGATTGTTGTCGGCCGTTGCCAGCGCAGCGCTCAAGCCTGTGGTTCCCGGCGTATTCAGCTGGGTGATGAGATCGTTCAGCGTCTTGAACATATCCTGGCCGCCGCCCTGGAACACCGCCTGGCCCTGGCTGCTGACCGCCATCTGGCGCGAGGAGTCGACCTGGATCAGGCGCTGTCCCTGGTCGCCCTGATACTGCACGCCAGTGGCTGTCTGGGCAAACGCGGGCGTGTTGGTCTGGAAGCCCGAAAACAGATAGTTGCCCTGTCCATCGCGGGTATTGGCCAGCCCCACGAGCTGGCCCAGGCTGCTCTGCAACGCAGTCGCGATGGAGGCGCGTTCGCTATCGCCCAGGTTTCCGTTGCCTGCCGAAATGGCAGTGGTCTTCACGTTCTGCAGCAGCTCAGTCACGCTCGACAGGGTGCTGTCGACCATGGCAAGCGAGTCTTTTGCGTAGCCGCGGTTGGTGCCGTACTGGGTATTGAGCGATTGCGACTGCGTCACCTCGAGCGCCCGCGCTGCCGCGATCGGATCATCCGACGGCGTGAGGACGCGGCGACCGGTTGCAAGCTGCTGTTGCGTCTTGTACAGGCTCGATTGCAGATCGCCGATGCGGGCGGCGCCGGAGTCAAACAGGGTCTGGGTGCTGATGCGCATGATATTTACTGTCCAATCGTGAGCAGAACATCGAACAACTGGCTGGCAATCTGCATGACCTTGCCGGCGGCCTGGTAAGCCTGTTGATACCGCAGCAGATTGGATGCCTCTTCGTCGAGGTTGACGCCCGACTCGTTTTGCACCGACTGGGTGGCCTCGGTGAACAGTTTCCCGGCCGCACTGCTGGTCACCTCGAGTTCGCGGGTCTTGTTGCCGATCTGGCTGACGAACTGCGAGTACGCCCCCTGGTAACTGGTGGTGCCGTTGCCCAGCGTATTGGTGGTCTGCAACGCGCCCAGCAGCAGGGCATTGCGGCTGTCGCCCACCCCGCTGGTATTGGGACCCACGGTGAAGCTGTCGCCGGCAGCCGGGGTTCCGCTGATCGTGGTGCTCCAGCCGTTGTAGCTGATCGTTCCGCCAGGCGTGTACGTCAGGCCGGTTGGATTACCCGTCCCGGTTCCCGTCACATTGAAGGTC
>JAJZRT010000020.1:2892-15512 GCA_021802595.1 Pseudomonadota bacterium | reverse complement strand
TCGCAGGCGCCGTAGGGCGGCAGCGGAATCTCGCCGCAGGGGTTGGTGGCGGTCAGGGTCTCGCGGTCGGCGAGCGTGTTGTCGCGGTTGATGGTGTCGGCGAACAGCACGCCGGGCTCGGCGGTATCGTAGGCGGCGCGCAGGATGCGCTGCCACAGCGCACGCGCCTTCACCGTGCGGGTGCCGGCGAAGCCGGGAAACACCAGCGGCCAGTCGCCATCGGCGGCCACCGTGTCCAGGAAGGCGTCGCTCACCAGCACCGACAGGTTGAAGTGCCGCAACACCGCCGGGTCGCGCTTGGCGTCGACGAAGGTTTCGATGTCGGGGTGGTCGCAGCGCAGCGTCGCCATCATCGCGCCGCGCCGTGCGCCGGTCGACAGCATGGTGGCGCACATCGCGTCCCAGATGTGCATGAAGGACACCGGCCCGGAGGCGATGCTGCCGCTGGCGGCCGCCACCATGCCGGCCGGACGCAGGGTGGAAAAATCGTAGCCCACGCCGCCGCCGTGCTGCATGGTGAGCGCGCCTTCCTTCAGCGCTTCGAAGATGTGCTCGAGGTCGTCGGCAATCTCGCCCATGACGAAGCAGTTGAACAGCGTGACCCGGCGTCCGGTGCCGGCACCGGCGAGGATGCGGCCGCCGGGCAGGAAACGGAAATCCTGCAGCAGGTCCGCGAAGCGTTCGGCCCACTGCGCGTGCTCGCCTGCCTCGGCCAGCGCGATCGCCTGTGCCACCCGTCGCCAGCTGGCATGGATGTCGGCCTCGTCCGCGGCGCGATAGCGGGTCTCCCAGATGTGACGGGAGAGGTCCATGCTGAAGGGGTCGTTCGTCTTCATGCGAATGCGAATTGAAGCGGCGTTTGAGGCATTATCCGGTTGTTCCTGCCTTTTGAGCATAGCCGCTTTGCTACCGCCCATGGATGCATCCCATCCCTACAACGCGCTCACCCCCGACGTTGCGCTCGACGCGCTCGACAGCACCGGCCTCAGGGCCGACGGCCGCCTGCTGGCGCTGAACAGCTATGAAAACCGCGTCTACCAGATGGGCGTCGAGGACGCGCAGCCGGTGGTGGTCAAGTTCTATCGCCCCGAACGCTGGCGCGACGACGCCATTCTGGAGGAGCACGTTTTCACCGCTGATCTGGCGGCCCGTGAAATACCCGTCGTCGCACCACTGCGCTTGAACGGCACCACGCTTCATCGTCACGCCGGCTTTCGTTTTGCCGTCTACCCTAAACAGGGCGGCCGCATGCCCGAGTTCGACCGCGCCGACGTCCTGGAATGGATGGGCCGCTTTCTCGGGCGCATCCATGCGGTCGGTGCAACGGCAGCCTTCGCGCACCGCCCTGCGCTCGACCTGGAGACCTTCGGCACCGCCTCGCGCGATTTCCTGCGCCAGGGCGACTGGTTGCCGGCGGACCTCAAGCCGGCATGGGACAGCGTGGTCGAACATGCCCTGCAAAGTGTCGCACACTGTTACGCACGTGCCGGCGCGGTGCGCACCCTCCGCCTGCACGGCGACTGCCATGCCGGCAACGTGCTGTGGACCGAGGCCGGACCGCACTTCGTCGACTTCGACGACAGCCGCATGGGGCCGGCGGTACAGGACCTGTGGATGCTGCTGTCCGGCGAGCGCGGGGAGCAGCAGGCGCAGCTCAACGCCATCCTGACGGGCTACGAGGATTTCATGGAATTCGATCCGCGTGAACTCCATCTGGTCGAAGCGCTCAGAACCTTACGGCTGATCCACTATGCGGCGTGGCTGGCCCGCCGCTGGGACGACCCAGCATTTCCCGCCGCGTTTCCGTGGTTCAATACGCAGCAGTACTGGCAGGCGCGCATCCTCGAATTGCGCGAGCAGATCGCGCTGATGGACGAGCCGCCGCTGGTGGCGTGATACCAGATGGTGGACCACAATATAACCCAATGATTTTCATTGGACTTTATGCGCTGGCTTAGAGCTGGATGATTGATGTTTTGCTCGATGTGAAAGAACTCCATGTGCGGCATAGCAGGCGAATTCCGATTCGATAACACGGTGCCCGACCCGGCGGCGATGGCGCGCATGCTGGCCAGGCTGGCGCGGCGCGGGCCTGACGCCGAGGGTCAGCACACCGATGGTCCGGTGCGGCTGGGCCATCGGCGGCTGGCGATCATCGACCTGACGCCGCGCTCGCGCCAGCCGATGGTCGACGTCGCCACCGGCACCGCGCTGGTGTTCAACGGCACCATCTACAACTACCCCGAGCTGCGCACCGAGCTCATCGACCTGGGCCACGTCTTCCACTCCGACGGCGACACCGAGGTCATCCTGCGCGCGTACCTGCAATGGGGCGAGGCCTGCGTCGAGCGCCTGCACGGCATGTTCGCATTCGCCATCTGGAACCGCGAGGAACTGTTCCTCGCACGTGACCGCCTCGGCATCAAGCCGCTCTACTACAGCGAGAACCTCGGCCGCTTCCGTTTCGCGTCGACGCCGCAGGCGCTGATCGCCGCGGGTGGCGTCGACACCGGCATCGACGCCGTGGCGCTGCACCACCTGTTCACCCTGCATGCGGTCGTGCCGGCGCCGCGCACGATTCTCAACGGCATCCGCAAGCTCGCCCCCGGCACCACGCTGACGGTGAACGCGCGCGGCGAAATCGGCCACCGCAAATACTGGTCGCTGCAGGCGCAGCGGCCGGCGGTTGCCAGGACCGAGGCAGAATGGACCGATGCCATTCATGCCAGCCTCAGGCAGGCGGTGAAAAAACGCATCGAGATCGCCGACGTCAAGGTCGGCGTGCTGCTTTCCGGCGGGCTCGATTCAAGCCTGCTGGTGGCGCTGCTCGCCGAGCAGGGGGTGCCCGACCTGATGACGTTCTCGGTCGGCTTCGAGGACCAGCCGGAAGAACGCGGCAACGAATTCGAATACTCCGACCCGGTGGCTGCGATGTACGGCACGCGCCACCACAAGTATCTGATCCCCAATTCGGAGGTGCTGCGCCGCCTGCCCGAGGCCGTCGACCAGATGTCCGAGCCGATGTTCGCGCAGGACGCGGTGGCCTTCTACCTGCTGTCCGAACAGGTCAGCAGGACGGTCAAGGTGGTGCAGAGCGGGCAGGGTGCGGACGAGGTGTTCGGCGGCTACTTCTGGTATCCGCGCATGGCGGCGGAAACGGAAGGCAGCGCGCTGGAGCGATTCCGCCGCCACTACTTCGACCGCGACCACGACGAGTTCCTTGAACTGGCCGCGCCGGCCTACCATGGCCCCGACTACACGGCCGAGACCATCGCCGCGCACCTGGCCGAGCCGTTTGCCGACGATTTCATCGACCAGGTGCTGCGCATGGATACCACCATGCTCATCACCGACGATCCGGTGAAGCGTGTCGACAACATGACCATGGCATGGGGGCTGGAGGCGCGCGTGCCCTTCCTCGACCATCAGCTGGTGGAACTGGCTGCGTCGATGCCGCCTGAACTGAAACTGGCGTCCGAGGGCAAGCACGTGCTGAAGCGCATCGCGCGCGGACTGATTCCGGACGCCGTGATCGACCGCAAGAAGGGCTATTTTCCGATGCCGGCGCTCAAATTCGTTCGCGGCGATTTCCTGCACTTCATGCAGGACATCCTGAATTCGCAGGCCTGCCGTGAACGCGGGCTGTATCAGCGCGACTACGTGAACAAACTGCTGGCTGCGCCGGAACGGCATCACACCCGCATCCAGGGCAGCAAGCTGTGGCACCTGGCGCTACTCGAGTACTGGCTGCAGAAACATGCGTAGGGTGGTTCTGTTGCTGGCTGCGCTGGCGGCATTTCCCGCCCACGCGCAGGGCGATTTCGCCGGCTGGCTTGCTGCTTTCCGCCAGGATGCGCAAGCACAGGGTATTTCCGCCGCCACCCTCGATGCGGCACTCACCGGGCTCGTCCCGGACGAGCGCGTGATCGAGCTCGATCATCGCCAACCCGAATTCCTGCAGACGTTTTCCGATTACCTGCGGCGGCGCGTCACTGCGGGCCAGGTGGCGCGCGGGCAGGCCCTGATGGCCGAGCACGCGGCGCTGCTCGACGCGGTCGAGCAGAAATACGGTGTTCAGAAGGCCGTGCTGGTGGCGTTCTGGGGGCTGGAAACCCAATACGGTGCGGTGCAGGGCAGTCTCAACGTGCCGACGAGCCTTGCCACGCTGGCGTGGGACGACCGGCGCAGCGCTTTTTTCCGCAGCCAGTTGCTCGATGCGCTGCGCATCATCGACGCGGGACATGTCAGCGCGCTCGGCATGCGCGGCTCCTGGGCCGGCGCCATGGGCCACATGCAATTCATGCCATCGACCTTCCGTGCCTATGCGGTGGATGGCGACGGCGATGGCCGCATCGACGTTTGGCAGTCGCTGCCCGACGCCATGTACTCGGCGGCTCACTACCTGCAGCAGGCCGGCTGGCGTGCGGACGGGCCGATGGCCATCGAGGTGTGCCTGCCGCAAGGCTTCGACTGGCGGCAGGCGCGGCTTTTTCATCGCCTGCCGGTGGCGGACTGGGCGGCGATGGGCGTGCAGTTGGCGGATGGGGCTGCGCTGCCGGCTGCGGGGCGTGCCGCCATCGTGTTGCCGCAGGGCTGGCAGGGGCCGGCCTTCATGGTGTTCGACAATTTCGACGTGGTGATGAAGTGGAACCGCTCGGTGAACTACGCGCTGGCGGTGGCGCAGCTGTCGCGCCAGCTGGCAGGCGGCCCTGCGCTGGTCGCTCCCGAAGGCGAAGCCGGTGCGCTCAGCGTCGCGCAACTGAAAGCGCTGCAGCAGGCGCTCAACGAACTGGGTTATGACGCCGGCAAACCGGACGGCCTGCCCGGCCTGCGCACGCAAACCGCAGTCCGGCTGTTCCAGGCCCTGCACCAGCTGCCGGTCGATGGCTATGCTGCGCCCAGCCTGCTGGCGTCTGTCGAGGCCGCGCACGCCGAGGCGGCAGCTGCGGGCAAGCTGATCCTGACGCCCGCGCCCACCTTTGCCGGCCCCGACAGCCCGCCCTGAAGCCGGCACCCGCGAGCTGTGATATTTTCTGTCCGTTCAATCCGGGAGACGATGGTGAGCGACGCACGCAATGTTCTGGGCGGCCTGCTGCAGGTGTGCAGCGTGTCGCCGATGACCGGTTTTGTGCACGACGGCGTCTGCCACACCGGACCGCAGGACATCGGCGCCACACGGTCTGCGCGCAGATGACCGAGGCCTTCCTGGCGTATTCGCAAAGCCGTGGCAACGGTCTTGTCATGCCGGTCCCTGGATACGGCGTTCCCGGCCCCGGAGCGGCCGGAGACGGCGTGGCGCCGCCGGTGGTGCTCGACGCCACGCACGCACGGGCGCTGCAGCAGGTCTCGCTGGCCGACCCGCCGTACCACGTCCCGCGTTCTCCCGACAGCCCGGTCCGGGTTTACCGCACATCATGAGCCTCGTCTGCTGGAAATGCGGCACCAGCCTGGCGGGCATGCTGCTGCCCCTGTCGCGCCGCGACACCTGTCCCAGTTGCCATGCCGACTTGCATGTGTGCAAGCTGTGCCGCCATTACGACGCGCATCGCGCCGGCCAGTGCCGCGAACTGGCGGCCGACCGCGTCGCCGACAAGACGCGCGCCAACGACTGCGGCTGGTTCGTGCCGCGGCCCGAAGCCTACCGGGGCGGCGGAGCGGTGATGGCGCAGGCGAGCCGCAGCGCGCTGGATGCGCTGTTCTCGAACGCGCCCGCCGAAGACGAACCCGTCAAGCCGGCGAAGCCCAACCTGCTCGACGACCTGTTCAGGAAGTAGCCGGTCGTCGCAGTTGCCGCAGCGCCTGCCACTCGTACAGCACGAGGCCCAAGCCGATCAACGCGATGCCGGCCCAGCCAATGGCCGGGATGCGCTCGTGGTTCAGCGTCTGGCCCAGCAGCAGCGCCGACACCGGCGTGACCAGCATGATCAGCGCGATGCGGCCGGCGCCGACATGCTTGATCATGTAGTAGTAGAGCGTGAAGCCCACCACCGAACCGAGGATGCCGAGGTAGACGATCGCCTCGGCGGCGAGCAGCGTGGTGTCGAGCGGCAGGGTCGCCGAATCGGCCAGCACCCAGGCCAGCACGAAGCAGGGCACGGCGACACCGAGCGAGCCGGTGGTGATCGCGAGCGACGACACCCGCACGTTCAGCCGCTTGATCCACACCAGCCCCAATGCCTGCAGTGTCATGCCGGCCACCACGGCCAGCGTGCCGAGCGTGGCATGGCGGTCGCCCGGCCACGGCTGGCCGAAGATCAGCCACAGGCCGGCCAGCGCCAGCGCGAGGCCCATGATGCGGACCCGCGTGAGGGTGCGCTCGGCCAGCCACAGCGCGGCGAACACGCCGGTCACCAGCGGCGACAGCCCGAAGATCACCGAAATCAGCCCCGACGGAATGTGCAGCGCACCCCAGTAGGTGAGCAGCATCGACGCGAACAGCGATAGTCCGCTGACCGCATACAGCCGCCGCGCGGCGGGGGTGAAGGGAAAGGCGGTGCGGGTGGCGGCGAGCAGCACCAGGCAGACGGCGAGCCCGATCAGCATGCGCGCCATCACCGCGAAGCTGAAGCCCGCGCCCTGCGCGCTCCACTGGATGGCGAGCGGCGTGGTCGACCAGATGAGGATGACGCCGAGATAGGCGGCGGGGATGGACATGGGATGAGTGTTTGCCGGGTTGAGGGAGGGCGCAATCGCTATTGCGCCGGATGGGGCCGCGCGGGCTCAGAAGGTTATTGAAGTCTCCATGACCGTGACCGCGGAGCCCGACAGCATCACGCGGTCGCCTTTCAGTTCGCAGCCGATGCTGCCGCCGCGCCTGGAAACCTGCCGGGCGGTCAGCACGTTTTTGCCGAGCCGCCTGGCCCAGTAGGGCGCGAGCGCGCAGTGCGCCGAGCCGGTGACGGGGTCTTCGGGAATGCCGAACTTGGGACCGAAGACGCGGCTGACGAAATCCGCCTGGGTGCCGGGCGCGGTGATGACGACGCAGCGCAAGTCCAGTTGGCCCAGCAGGGCCTGGTCGGGCGCGATGGCGCGAACGGTCGCCTCGCTGTCGAAGACCGCCAGGTAATCGTCGGCGGCCAGGACTTCAAGCGGGCGCTGGCCGAGGCCCTCGACCAGCAGGTCGGGAAGCGCACAGGGGACGGGCGGGCGGGCCGGGAAGTCCATTTCCAGCTGCTGTCCTTTCCTTTTCACAAACAGGTCGCCGCTGCGCGTTTCAAAGGTGATGGCCGGCTGGGCGTAACCCAGCGCTTCAAAGATGACGTGGGCCGAGGCCAGGGTGGCGTGGCCGCACAGATCGACTTCCTTGACTGGCGTGAACCAGCGCAGGCCGAAGCCTTTTTCCGAGGGCACGAAAAAAGCCGTCTCGGACAGATTGTTTTCCTCGGCGATGGCCTGAAGCAGATCATCGTCCAGCCAAGCCTCCAGCGGGCACACGGCGGCGGGGTTGCCTTCGAATGCACGGGTGGCGAAGGCGTCGACCTGGTATTGCTTGAGTTTCATATCCGGTCTTACGAGAAGTGGGTGTCCGTCAGGGGCCGCAACGTTCAAGTGTTTGCATTTTGCCGTAGCACCTTTAACAGACTTTCCAGGTCGGGCGCTTCTTGATACTGAACTCCGCTTGAGTCGACGACATCCCAGGAAGCCTTTGACCCAACATGCAAATGTGCAGCTATTTCCAGATTTGCACGGTCTTCAAGCAAGCCGACGGGTATCCAATATTCAGTTCTGCCACCAAGAGGATTGGGCAGCGGGCTTCCGCAATTTGAGCAGAAATCCGAGCGGTAACCGGTGTCCTTTACATATGAGGCAATGCGATCCTGCCCACGTACCCATTGAAAATTCTCACTTGGGACAATGAGCGCAGCGTTTGCGCTGGAGCCCGTCGCCTTACGGCATAAGGAACAGTGACACTGATAGATGTTTGGCAGCGCGCCAGACACCGCGAACTCAACTTCTCCGCAAAGACATTTACCCCGCATGCAATACTCCTTGGGCATCCAAATAGAAATGGCCGGTAAACTCTCCGCCGCGATCTACCATACGTGGGTAAGCAACATTGGAGACCCAGGGCGCACGCGGCAGGCGATACAGACAGTGTTGCCGAAGCGCACTGCCCTCCGTATCGAACTCGATTGACCCGGCCATTTCGGCATTCGCTTGACGCTTAATCTGGAATTGCCTGCAAACTTTCGAGCGCGATCTCGCGCACGTCGGCATCCTCATCGTTGACCCGCGCCTCCAGCCACGGTTTCGCCGCGGGATCCCCGGTCAGCCCCAGATAATGACAAGCGTCCGCCCGCACCCGCGCATCGGCGTGTTGCGACAGCTCGCCCAGACGCGGTAGCAGCGCGCGCAGGGCGTCGGTGCCGGCGAAGTTTTCCAGCAGTACGCCAGCGCCCAGCCGCACGTTGAGGCTGGCGTCGACGTTGCCGACGATGGGCAGCACCGCCGCCAGTAGCGCAGGGTCGCTTTCGATCATTTCCTGCGCGCGTGGCAGCTGGCCTTCCTTCAGCAGCAGATGGAACCAGTCGGCCAGGCCTGCCTCGCTGTCGGCCTTGGCCGCCCATTCGGCGAGTTCCGCCTTGCCGTGCACGCCGGCGAGTTCGATGCGTCCGAGCCGCAGCCACGGTACCGAACGCACGCCGAGCGCCTGCCCCACCTCGGGGTGCTGCTCGAGGTTCACCGCTTCGAGGCGGCCGACCGTGCCCTGCTTCACCAGGTCGGCGAGTGCGGCCAGCATCGCCGGGCAGTGCGGGCAGTGGGTGGAAATCAGCAGCAGGGCGTCGGGTGCGGTCATGGAAGGATTCGGCGGATAATCGGTGCATGGAATTTACCATTCTCCCCGTCACGCCGTATCAACAAAACTGCTCGCTGGTGTGGGATGCCGAGGGTCGCGCCGCGTTGATCGATCCCGGCGGCGAGGCAGGGCGCCTGCTGGCGGAGGCGGCGCAGCGTGACCTGACGCTGGAAAAAATCCTGCTCACCCACGGCCACCTCGACCACGTCGGTGCGGCGGTAGAGCTGCGCGATGCGCTCGGCATCCCCCTCATCGGCCCGCAGCGCGAGGAGCAGTTCTGGCTTGACCTGTTGCCGCAGCAGGCCGAGCTGTTCGGCTTTCCGCCTGCGGTGGCGTTCACCCCCGACCAGTGGCTGGAGGATGGCGACCGCGTCGAGGTGGGATCGATCCGTTTCGACGTGCTGCACTGCCCCGGCCACACA
The DNA here is from genome assembly GCA_021802595.1 of Pseudomonadota bacterium. The sequence continues at coordinate 6,293 of JAJZRT010000020.1, read as the reverse complement.
CCGGGCCACGTGGTGTTTTACCAGCCCGAGGCCCGCATCGCCTTCGTCGGCGACGTGCTGTTCAAGGGATCGATCGGCCGCACCGATTTTCCGCGCGGCAGCCACGCGGCCCTGGTTCAGGTCATCCGCGAAAAACTGTTTCCCCTCGGTGACGACGTGCGCTTCGTGCCGGGCCACGGCGCGATGTCCACATTCGGGCACGAACGTCGCGAGAACCCCTTCGTCGGCCTGGCGTCTGACTGATATCCGCCTGTCGGACATCTCATAATCGAAAGGAGCGTGCCATGAAATCTGCGTGTCAGTCGCGGGTTCTTCTCCCTGCCTCGCTGCTACTGGCCTTCGCAGCTCAGGCGCAGGATCTGTCCGCCATCGTCGTTCCGCCGCCCGAAGCCCGCACGCTTACGCAGACCGTACAGGCCCTGGTCGATGCCGCCAATGCGCGGGTCCCGCAGCTCGACACGGCCGGCCTGCTGGCGCAACTGAAAATACAGCCGGAAACGGTGGTCCTCGACGTGCGCACCCCGGCCGAAGTGGATGACTCGGGCCACATTGCGGCGCCGCACTTTCTCAATATCACGCGCGGCCTGCTGGAATTCAGGATCGAGGCCGCGGTGCCGGACAAGGCCACACCCATCGTCGTCTATTGCGGCGTCAGCCAGCGCAGCCCGCTCGCGGCCGACACGCTGATGAAGCTCGGCTACACGAACGTCAGGAATTATCGTGACGGTTTCGTCAACTGGCGGCGCGCCGGCCTGCCGATCGAGTAGCCTGCCCCGCGCGGGACGAGGCTCAAAGCGGCAGGATGGCGCCGAGCAGCGCGCCCGCCGCGTCGGCCGTGGCGTGGCCGCGGTCGCGGCGCGGGTTGTACTCGACGATCTCCATTGCCACGAAGCCCGGGTCACCGCGCAGGCGGGACAGGGCGGTGGCGAGTTCGGTGCGGGTGAGGCCTCCGGGCACCGGCGTGCCCACGCCCGGTTCCTCCGCAGGGTCGAGTGCATCCAGATCCACGCTCACGCCGAAACCGGCGGTTCCGCGCCGGACCAGGGCGAGCGCCTCGCCGAATACGTCGGCCAGTCCGCGTCGGCGTACTTCGTCCATCTCGAATACGCGTACGCCCAGCCGATGCAGCAGCGCCGCCTCGCCGGCCTCGTAACTGCGCACGCCGATCAGGCATACGTGCTCGGGCAGCAGCTTGGCTTCCGCGCCGTCGATTGACGTGAGCGCCGCCTCGCCGTGGCCGAGCAGGACGGCCAGCGGCATGCCATGGATCTGCCCGCTCGGCGTGGTGGCGAAGGTGTGGCTGTCCATGTGGGCGTCGATCCAGATCAGGCCGAGCGGCCCCTGGTCGGCCAGCGCGCGATGCACCCCGCTCCAGGTGCCGATCGCGCAGGAGTGGTCGCCGCCCACCACCAGCGGGAAGTTGCCTGCGCGCAGCACCGTTTCCACTTCGGCGGCGAGCCGTTCGCTGAGCGCCGCTACCGCATGCAGCGGCGTGTCCTGTTCGGTACGCGGCACACGCAGGATCGCGTCCCATTCCACGTGCTGCAGCGGCGTGTCGTGAAACACGCGGTAATGACGCAGCGCGTCCGGACCTTCGGCGGTGGCCGGGTCGGGCGCGCCGGCGCCACCGGCGGCGCCGATGACGATGATGCTGCGTGGGGAGATGGCAGATTTCATGCTGTCGGCCTGGCAGGCGTCGGGGCTTATCCCAGCCCGCCCAGATTCACGTATTTGCTTTCCAGATATTCGTCGATGCCGCTACGCCCGCCTTCGCGTCCCAGGCCCGATTGCTTCATGCCACCGAACGCCGCCTCGGCGGTGGAAATCAGCCCGGCGTTGATGCCGACCATGCCGTAGTCGAGCCGCTCCGCCAGCCGCCAGGCGCGTCCGAGGTCGCGCGTCCAGGCGTAGGCGGCAAGCCCGAACTCGGAGTCGTTGGCCATGCCGATGACTTCCGCTTCGTCGGCAAAACGGATCAGCGGCGCCACCGGGCCGAAGGTTTCGTCGCGGCAGATCTGCATGTCGGGCGTGCACTGGCTTAGCACGGTCGGCTGGAAGAACTGCCCGCCGAGCGCATGGCGGCGGCCGCCGGTGAGCAGCGTCGCGCCGTGCGCGAGTGCGTCGGCGACGTGCGCCTCGACCTTTTCCAGCGCAGTGGCGCTGATCAGCGGGCCGGTTTCCACCCCAGGTGTGAAGCCCTCCCCGACTTTCAACTGGGCCGCCGCCGCGGCGAATTTTTTGGCGAAGGCATCGAAGATACCGTCCTGCACGAACACCCGGTTCGCGCACACGCAGGTCTGCCCGCTGTTGCGGTACTTGCTGGCGAGCGCGCCCGCCACCGCGGCGTCGAGATCGGCGTCGTCGAACACGATGAAGGGCGCGTTGCCGCCGAGTTCGAGCGACACGTGCTTGAGCGTGCCGGCGCTCTGCGCGAGGAGTTGCTTGCCCACCGACGTCGAGCCGGTGAACGAGACCTTGCGCACCCGTGGGTGCGACGTCAGCACCTTGCCGATCATCGCTGCGTCGCCGGTGACCACGTTCAGCACGCCGGGCGGCAACCCCGCGCGCTGCGCCAGTTCGGCCAGCGCCAGCGCGGTGAACGGCGTCTGCGAAGCCGGCTTCGCCACCACCGTGCAGCCGGCGGCCAGCGCCGCACCGGCCTTGCGCGTGAACATCGCGGCGGGAAAATTCCACGGCGTGATCAGCGCCGCCACGCCAAGGGGCTGCTTCAGCGTGAACATGCGCCGATCCGCCCACGGCGACGGCACCACATCGCCGTAGACGCGCCGCGCCTCCTCGGAAAACCACTCGATGAAACTCGCCGCGTAGTCGATCTCGCCACGCGCTTCAAGAAGAGGCTTGCCCTGCTCGCTCACCATGATTGCGGCGAGGTCGTCGCGATGCGCGAGGATCAGGTCGAACCAGCGGCGCAGCAGCTGCGAACGCGTCTTGGCGGTCTGGTCGCGCCAGGCGGGGAAGGCGGCGTGGGCGGATTCAATGGCGCGTTTGGTGTCGGCGGCGCTGCAACTCGGCGCGTGACCGACTATTTCTGCGTTGGCCGGGTTGTGCACGGCGAGGCGCACACCGTCTGCGGCGTCATGCCATTCGCCGCCGATCAGGTTTTGTTGCCGGAACAGTTGGCTATCAACGGGTTTCACCCGATGTACTCCTATTGATCGGCAATGCGCAAAGCCTTGCCGATTTTCACTCTGTGGTGGAAATGACTGGTTGAGCGATCTGTTTTCTGTGTTTGGAAAATACTTAGAAATTTGCCGCGCGGTACAGTGTCCTGAGAAATGCCTGTACGACGCCATATATAAACGGGGAAAGGACGATGAATACGACAAGCAGCTTCGATCGACCCCAAGTCCGCGCCAGTGGAAGGCTGGCGAAATAAATGA
>JAJZRT010000020.1:0-2882 GCA_021802595.1 Pseudomonadota bacterium | reverse complement strand
TCCGATCGGAGGCACCAGCAAAGCGTAGGCAAGCGGAAACGTCCAATTTTTAAGAAACTGAAAATCAGCCAAACCTACGGAGTCCAAAAGTGCGAGCTGGAGAGCAATTGGTATTTGTGCAATTACAAAATTTCCTTTGCTATCGGCACTTGGATAGATCAAAGCCAATGCGCATAAACAAGTAAAAAGTAAATAGGTGACGCACAACCATAGGCCAAGCCGATTTATATTTTCCATGGGCTTATGAAGCCTGGCGTTGGAGTCCGGTAACAAGTGCTTCAAGCAATCCTATCAGCGACTGTCCCAGCTCATCGCCCACCGGCAAATGGTGGATCGCAATCCCGCGCGCATTGCACGCTTCAGCATCGACCATGGCAGGCCCGGTGACGACGATGCGCTTCAGCTTGTGCAGCTGCCCGATTGACTCGGCATCGATCGGGCAAGCATGGGTGATCGCGGTCGTCGCCCAGAACAGCCGCGGCACGATGTCGGCCGTCTCTGTCGCGGGGTATTCGCTCCAGTTGTGGTCGAAGGCGGGAATCGGCAGTTCGCCCGCGGTGAAGGCGGCGCGGTCGAGGAAGACGACGCGCTCCTTGCCGCTCACTTGCCTTCGCCGGTCAGGCGCTCGAGCGCGCGCATGATCGCCGACGAATCGAGTTCGCTGTCGCCGGCGCCCATGAGCGCGTTCATCTGCTGTGCGATCAGCGCGGCGCCCGGCAGCGGCGTGGCGGTCTCCTGCGCGTTGTCCATGACGATGGCCATGTCCTTGTGATGCAGTTTGACCTTGAAACCCGGCTTGTAGTTGGAGTCGAGCATGCGCTGGCCGTGGACCTCGAGGATGCGGCTGCCGGCGAAGCCGCCCAAGAGCGCCTCGCGCATCTTGACCGGGTCGACGCCGTTGCGGCGCGCGAGCAGGATGGCCTCGGCGACGCCTTCGAAGGTGAGGCCGACGACGATCTGGTTGCAGCATTTGACGACCTGGCCGGCGCCGTGGCCGCCGACGTGGACGACGTTCTTGCCGAGGATGTCGAACAGCGGGCGCACCTTGTCGAAGATGGGCGCTTCGCCGCCGACCATGATCGACAGCGTGCCTTCCTTGGCCCCGGTCTCGCCGCCCGACACCGGGGCGTCGAGCATGTGCACGCCGTGTTCGGCCAGCGCGGCGGCGATGCGGCGGGTGGCGGCGGGCGCCACGGTGCTCATGTCGACCACGATGTGGCCGGGCCTGGCGCCGTGCACCAGGCCGCGGTCGCCGAGGATGATCTGCTCGACGTCGGTGGTGTCGGAGACGACGGTGAACGTGATGTCGGCCTCGGCGGCCACTTCGGCCGGCGTGCCCTTGCCGAGCGCGCCCATCACCAGCATGGGCTCGATGCGGTCGAAGCGGCGGCCGTATACGTAGAGCTGGTGGCCGGCGCGCAGAAGATTCTCTGCCATGGGGCGGCCCATGATGCCGCTGCCGATGAATCCGATTTTCATGATGCGAGTCCCTTCAACAGCCATAACCAGAATGGCAGCGTAACCAATCCCGCCAGTGTTGACCAGCCCATGATCAGCCCCGCCAGGCGGGTGTCGAGTCCGAAGCGGTCAGCCAGCGCGATGACCATCACCATGGTCGGCATGGCGGCTTCCAGGATGCCGGCTTCGCCGGGCTCGCTGAGCCTGCCCGGCCAAGCCAGCGCGACCCCGAGCGCCAGCAGGGGCATCAGCGCCAGCTTGATGGCCATCGCCACGGCGACGGCTTTCTGCGGGCGCAGGTCGTGCCAGGGAATGGTCAGGCCGAGCACGAACAACATCAGCGGAATGGTCGGGCTGCCGGCCCAGCGCGCAGCCTCGATCAACGGCGCGAGCGGCAGCCCCGAGAGATTCGCCGCCAGGCCGGCGGCGAAGCCCCACACCGGCGGCAGACGCAGCCACATCCGCAGGAACGAGGCGTGTTCGGTGTGCTTGCCGCAGCGGAAGGCGATCCATACGCCGAGCGACCACACCAGCGGCGTGGTGGCGAGCATGTCGGCGAAGAAGGGATAGCGCGCGCCACGTTCGCCGAATACGGTGGTGAGGAAGGGGTAGCCGAAGAACAGCACGTTGCCGAAGCCGGATGCCAGCATGATCGCGCCGCGCGCCGGCCGCGACAGGCCGTGCCCGAGCGGGGTGGCGAACAGCGCCAGGGCGGCGAGGCCGAGTCCGGCGAGCGTGGCGGTGCCGAGGATCAGCGGGACCTGCAGCAGGTTGAGGTCGACCGTGGCGGCGGCACCAGCAGCGAAGAACAGCATGGGCGCGAAGAAATTCAGCACCAGCCGGTTGATCTCGCCGCGCAGGCCGACGATCGAGATGCCGGACTGCCAGCGTGGCCAGATGCCGCCGGCGGCGATCAGCAGCGCCAGCGGCAGCAGCGTTTTGAGCAGCAGTTGCTGAGCGAGTTCGGCGGACATGGTGCGGGATCGTGCTGAGGGGCGCCCATCATAACGCCGTCGCGGCGACCCGGACGCGGATCGGTGCCTGCGATGCGTCCGTCAAATGAAAAGGGCGTTCACGGCCTCAAGTCCGTGAACGCCCTGTCTGCCGGGGGCAGGAATGTCAGGTGCGCGAAGCGGCGGTGTAGCGGGTTTCGGTGCCGTGCGCCGGGGCCGATTCCTCCAGCCAGGTCTTGATGCGTGCGGCATCCTTGGCGCGGCTGGTGTTGCCGCTGGAATCGAGCAGCACGATGATGACGTCGCGTTGCGCCACCTCCGCCTGCATCACCAGGCAGTGTCCGGCTTCATTGATGAAGCCGGTTTTCGACAGGCCGATATGCCAGCCGTCCATGCGCGTCAGGCGGTTGGTGTTGTTGAAGGCGACGGTACGGTAGAACACCTTGGCCGGATGATGGTGCCGCTTCTTCA
>JAJZRT010000905.1 GCA_021802595.1 Pseudomonadota bacterium | reverse complement strand
ACGAGATCGGTGGCAAGTTGTTCGACCTTGAAATAGGTGAATTCGGTTTCCAGCCAGACATGGAGGCTGGCCTCCATTTCAGCAGCGGTGAGTGGCGGCTGTGCCATCAGAAGATGGACGAGGAGAGTTCCTGGATCGCTTTCAGCATGTCGGCGTCGTCGGTGACCGCCTGGGCCACGGCGGATTTGCAGGCGGTGACCGGGCTTACGCCATCGGCGATCAGCTTGCCGGCATGCACCAGCAGCCGCGTCGAGGCACCTTCCTCCAGCCCACTGCCCTTGAGATTGCGCGTCATCTGCGCGAAACGCACCAGGTTGTCGGCGATGGCATCGGACACGCCGGACTCGGTGGCGACGATGCGGCGTTCGAGCGCGGCCGCCGGATAGTCGAATTCCAGTGCGACGAAGCGCTGCCGGGTCGATTGCTTCAGATCCTTCAGCACGCTCTGGTAGCCTGGGTTGTAGGAGATGGCGAGACAGAACTCGGGCGGTGCCTCGATCAGCTGGCCGAGCTTTTCCATCGGCAGGGCGCGGCGGTCGTCGGCCAAGGGGTGGATCACCACCATAGTGTCCTTGCGCGCCTCGACGATTTCATCCAGATAGCAGATGCCGCCTGCACGCACCGCGCGGGTGAGCGGGCCGTCGACCCATACCGTTTCGCCGCCCTTCACGAGATAGCGGCCGACGAGATCGGACGCGGTGAGGTCGTCATGGCACGACACGGTGATCAGGGGGCGTTTCAAACGCCATGCCATGTGTTCCATGAAACGCGTCTTGCCGCAGCCGGTGGGGCCTTTCAGCAGCACGGGAATCCGCTGCCGGTAGGCGGCCTCGAAGAGCTGGATCTCGTCGCCGACGGCCTCGTAGTAGGGTTCCTGTTCGATGAGGTGGTGCGCGGGGTCGAGGGTGCGGGCGTTCATGATAGAGGCGGCGGCTTGATCAGAAACAGCTGGCTTGCTGTTTCTTGCGTTCGAGATCGTGGATTTCCTGGTTCCAGGCATCCATCTGTTTCTGCGTGTAACCCTTGTGGCGTGCCTGGTCCATTTTGTCGGATATCCGGCCCAGCTTGTCGGTGAGCGCATCGCACTGGCGTGTCGAAGCGTGCGTGACGGGTTTGGCTGGAATGCGCCGGGTTTCGAGCTTGAGCGTGGCGGGTTCGTCGTGGCTGGCGGCCGCGTCGGTCGCGGCAGGCTTGGGCGCAGCCGGCTTGGATGGGGGCGGCGACCGCACCGGGTCCGGCTGCGGCGCCGGGTCGATTTCCACCGTGCGGACTTCGCGTGCGTTGTGGCAGGGCAGGTTGGAATAGGTGACCTGCCCCTTGGCATCGATGCACTTGTTGAGCGTGGCAGCCCCCGCATGGAGCGCCAGCGCCATGGCAAGCACTCCCGTCAGTCCAGTCAGGCTTCGCATTGGAGAAATCAGTGCTCGCCGGAGTATTTGTCGTCCTCCAGCGCCATCTTCTGCTGGAACTCGGCTTCCTTCTGCTGCTCGGCCAGGGCGCGCCGGCGGGCCAGCCGCTTTTCGTAGGCGTCCGGACGCTCCTCGACGAATTTCTCGCCGAACAGGGTATGGCGCAGGAAATTCAGGCCGAAATCGAGCAGGGCTTCGTCGTCGGCGATCAGCGTCGCCATCACTTCGACCGGGATGTCGTAGGTCTCGTTGAAGCTTTCGCTCATGACGAAGGCGCGGAAGCGGTCGACGTCGTAGCTCGCCATGAAGAAGAGCTGGTTCGACACCGGCGTCGGCTTGCCGATCGCGGGGCCGGCGGATTTGCGCTTGACCACCAGCTGGCGCCAGGCGTGCGCCTTCTGGTCATAGAGGTCGACGCCCTGGTCGCGGCGGTACTCCTCGATGGTCTGCGTCTTGTCCTCGAAATGGCCGAGGCAGTGCGGCTCCTTGACCAGCGCGTAGGCGGCACGGTCGAAGTATTCGTCGGAGCGGCGCATGGTCAGGAGCGCGACCGGATAGTAGCGGCAGGCCGTCGGACGGTCTTCGTAGACGCCGCAGCCCTCGGGCTTCATGAACTGGCAGGCGGTGCCGCCTTCGACCGGCTTCAGCTTGATGCCGGGCATGCCGTCCTTGTCCATCTCGAACGGCACCGAGTACTGCTTGAGGAATTCACCGGAAGACATGTCGAGGCGCTTCTTCAGGCGCAGCACGTCGTAGGGGGTGAGCGGGATGTCGATGTTGGAACAGCAGGCGTTCCAGCACTTGACGTCGCGGTGGCAGCGGAACTGCAGCTTCGCGTTCTCCGCCAGCATGATGGGTTTGACCGGGCTGCCCGCAAAAGGCGAGTCCGCGATCAGGTCTTTAAATTCGGCTTCGTTCATGGTTCAACCTCACGGGGCGCGGCCCCTCACTTCAAAAAACAACAACACGCAGTCGGGAGTGCGGATCGGAGCCCATATAGGGTACGCGCTTTCGGCTGGATGCTGAACAACCTTGCTTGCCTTGCTGTTATTGGACCCGGAAAAAAACCGGGCGCCAGAAGGCGCCCGGAGTTCACTGCAACGCTAACGAATCAGTGTGCAGCGGGCTTGAACAGCTTCGACTTGTCGACCAGATCCACGTGGGCGCGCTTGAAGCAGTTCCACTGTTTGGTGTTCTTGTCGTACACCGAGTTCACGAAGCAGTGCCAGTTCTCCTCATCGACAAAGTTCTTGTCCATGCGGTAGTAGAAGCCGGGGTAGCGGCTTTCTTCGCGGAACTGGATGTGCTTCATGTGGGCTTCCGCCGTCAGGATGCGGTGGTAGTTCTCCCAGGCGCGGAGCAGCTCGTGCAGGTCCTTCGCACGCATCTTGGCAGCATCTTCCTTCAGCATGCCCAGCTTGTC
>JAJZRT010000904.1 GCA_021802595.1 Pseudomonadota bacterium | reverse complement strand
CACTGGTCACGCGGCCGGCGTGCATCCTGGCCGACGAGCCGACCGGCAACCTCGACCGTCACACGGCCAATGCCGTGTTCGACCTGATGCGCGAGCTCAATCGCAAGCACGAGACCAGCCTGGTCGTCGTCACGCACGACGTCGAACTGGCCGCATGCATGGACCGCCAGATCAGGCTGGTGGACGGGATGCTGCAACCGCTCTGAGCGTTCGACGCGATGCGGATCACACTCATCGCGTTCTGTTTTGGGGTCTGGCTGCTGCAACAACAGGCCACCCTGCCTTCCGCCCGCTGGCTGTGGATATTGCCGCTGTTCTCGGCGGTGCTGGGGTGGCCACGCTCCCGCCATCCCGTGTCCGAAACGCTGCGTCGCCTGCTCGTAGTGGCATTCGGCGTCGCACTTGGATTTGCCTGGGCAGCGTGGCGAGCCGACCTGCGGCTGGCCGATCGCCTGCCCGATCACTGGCAGGGCGTCGACCTCACCGTGATCGGCGTGGTGAGCGATCTGCCGCAGGCCGGCGCGCGCGGCGAGCACTTCGTCCTGGATGTCGAGCGCATCCTCACGCCGCATGCGCCAGCCTTGCACCGCATCCAGCTGGCGCGCTACTGGCCTAGCAAAGGTGCGCGTGATCCGATGGTGCGCGCGGGCGAGCGCTGGCAGCTCACGGTGCGGCTGAAACGACCCTACGGCACACACAATCCGCATGGCTTCGATCTCGAGGCCTGGATGCTGGAGCGCGACATTGCGGCATCGGGGTACGTGCGCGAGAAGCCCCTGCCCCAGCGCCTGGACGCACGCGCCGCCACCCCGGTAGCGTGGATCGCCGCCACCCGTGCCGCCATTCGCGAGCGGATCGTCGCCACCGTGGGCGATGCCCCCTATGCCGGCGTCATCGCGGCGCTGGTGATCGGCGACCAGCGCAGCATTCCGAACGATCAGTGGCGTGCCTTCACCCGGACCGGGGTAAACCATCTTTTATCGATCTCGGGGCTGCACGTCACCATGATTGCCGCACTGGCGGGATGGGGCGTGGCATTCGGCTGGCGGCGCTGGCCGCGCGCGGCGGAGCGCCTGCCGGCCCGGCAGGCGGGACTGCTGGCTGCCGTGCTGGCGGCCTTCGGCTACGCTGTGCTGGCGGGTTTCCAGGTGCCGGCACAGCGCACGCTGTTCATGCTCGGAGTGCTGGCGCTGGCGTTCTGGGGACGGCGCGAGCCGCGGCCGTTTTCGGCGCTGACGTGGGCCCTGTTCGCCGTGTTGCTGATCGACCCGTGGGCGGTGCTGTCGGCCGGGTTCTGGCTGTCGTTCGGCGCCATGGCCGCCATCCTGTGGGCGACCTTCGGCCGGGTGGGGCAGCCGGACAGGCTGCGGGCCTGGGTGACAGTGCAGGGAGCGGTCACGCTGGCATTGGCGCCGACCCTGCTGTTGCTGTTCCAGCAGGTGTCGCTGGTTTCGCCGCTTGCCAATGCCGTGGCCATCCCGGTCGTCAGCTGGCTGGTCACGCCGCTCGCCTTGCTGGGGGGGATCGCACCACCGCTGTGGCATGCCGCGGCGTGGCTCATGGCCTGGCTGGGGCAGGGGCTGGTGTGGGCCAGCACATTGCCGTGGGCGGTGGCGACGCAGCCTGCGTCGGAGGGATGGGCACTGCTGCTGGCCGTGATCGGTGCACTGTGGCTGCTGTTGCCACGCGGATTCCCGCTGCGGGCAATGGGCGGGCTGTTGTGGCTGCCGCTGGTGTTTCCGCCCCGTGCGGGTATCGCACCCGGGAGTTTTGAAGCCGACGTGATCGACGTCGGCCAGGGAACGGCCGTCCTGATCCGCACCGCAGGGCATGCACTGCTCTACGATACCGGCCCGGCATTTGCCGACAGCGACGCGGGTGAACGCATCGTCGTGCCGTATCTGCGTGCATCGGGCGTTGGGGCCTTGTCCGGCATCATCGTCTCGCACGACGACAACGACCACAGCGGCGGTCTGCAATCGGTGCTGCGCGATCTCCCCACCGGCTGGCTGTTGCATGGCCTGCCTGCAGCGAGTCCGCTGCTGTCGGCGGCGCCTTCACCGCGTCACTGCTACCGGGGGCAGCAATGGCAATGGGACGGCGTCCGCTTCGAGATCCTGAATCCACGTGCCACGGCCTACGCCGAATCCGGCCGTCGCGACAACGATTTCAGTTGCGTGCTCAAAGTCACCCGCGGCGGGCAGAGCCTGCTGGTCACCGGGGATGCCGAACGGCGCGGCGAACTCGAGCTGCTGGAATCGGGCGCGGACGTATCGGCCACGGTGCTGGTGGCCGGGCATCATGGCAGCCGCACTTCGTCGCTGCCCGAATTCGTCGCACAGGTTCATCCGCGCTATGGCATCTTCACCGTCGGCTACCGCAACCGCTTCGGCCATCCACATCCGCAGGTGCTGGCGCGCTTCCGCGAGCTGGACGCGAACATCCTGCGCAGCGATGCCGGCGGCCTCATCCGGCTGACGTTTGGCGAAGCCGGGGTGGTGGCCTCAGAATATCGGCCATCCCATCGCCGCTACTGGCATGCCGACCTGATCGATGAATGACACCGTCCGCCCCCGCTGTTTTGAAGCCACCGACCTGGAGTCGGCGCGACAGGCGCTGGCGCGGGTGCTGCCGGTGGCGGAAAACGATCTGCCCTGGCGTGCGCTGACGTATGCGCACGCGCGGCTCGGCAGTACCCAGCCATTTGCGCACAGCGTCGGGACGGCCCTGATCGTGGCCGAACTGCGGGTCGGCGCAGACGCCGTGGCGGCCAGTCTGCTGCATGCCTGCCTGGGCGACGTCCCCGCAAGGGGGATGCCGCCAGACTCTCGCCCTG
>JAJZRT010000903.1 GCA_021802595.1 Pseudomonadota bacterium | reverse complement strand
CGCAGCGCAGAAACGAGGTCGGTCCCTCGCCTCGACAAAATATTAGCGAGCTGACCGAGCGTTGCAGGATCACGCTCCACGAAACCATGCACGACCGGCGGCAGCACCAACTCGATGGGTGCCGCAGTGCCGGTCTTTGGTGCAGACTCCTTGGGTATCGCTTCCAGGAAGCAGGTGAAGCCTTTGTCGGACCGCTCCGGGCCTCGGGCGATCACGAAGCGATGTGCTTGGCCCTTTTGAAGCTCCCCTAGATTCCAGGGCAGAACGAGTTCGTACTTGGTCGCGAAGAACAGATGCTCGACCGGCTGGTCGGTGGGATGCAGTTCGCCCTTGGCGCTTTTCTCAAGCCACCATTGAATTCGGCGCAGAAAATTCTGCGGCGTCCACGTGCGCATCACGGTGGCAACTGGCTCGAAGTACAGGCACAGGCTCGCCGGCGCTTCGGGAACGCCCTGGTTCTGGTGCATCAGGATCGGAAAACCCTTGCGCAGTGCCAGAACTTCGATCAGTTGCTTGGGGTTGTCGGGGACGCACAGGGCAAAGCGCTCGCGGTAGTTGATGCCGTAAGTGTTTTTTGGAGGTACCCCGTCACATTCGACCTCGACGATGAGGCATTCGAGCGTGGGTGCCCCGCCTGCGGAATGCCGCAGAAGTTGGACCACCGCATAGTCACGCTGCCGCGTAACCGCATCGAGCAGCGCTTTCGCGCGCGGAATTGTCAGTGCCTCGGCATCGGGGACTTCGCTGACGTTGGCGAGTTCGTGATACGCCTCGGCCATCAGCCCGCCCGTGGTGGCGACGACAAAATGATGGCCGGTGCGCCGATCAATCCCGAGCGCTTCAAGGTGACCCCGCCGCTCGTGATCTCGAAGGTGATAGGCTCAGGCTTGTTGGCGTTGGGCTCTTCCATCGTGACGAGAAACTTGCGGCCGCCGACCTCTTTCAGGTATTTCTCGTAGGTCTTGCGCGCCTGTATATGAGGTGGCTGGATCTGGGTGTACGAGTCCTTCACGTCCGGGATCGGGTTGCTGCAACTGACGATGTATGCGTCCTTCTTGCCTTGCAACAGAAGTTCCTTCACCAGCGGCTTGGGCTCGGTCTCCTTATCGCCCTTCTGCCCATCTTCGTTCAATGCCAGATAGCTGCAGTGATGAGGGATATTGTAAAGATCCCAAGCGAGGCGATCATCGTTCTTGTGATACCGCGTCGTCTTGACGATGTCCTCAATCTCCTCCCAGGTTGCGTCGCCGACCTCAAGATAGTCGTAGTGCGAGCCGTCAGCGCGGAAGCGGACATTGAAGACCAGCGAAGCCCGGTTGCGAATGATGTCGCCGTCATCGCAGTGCTTGATGAATGGTGAGTGACAGAAGAACTCGACGTTGTCGGCCGCCAGCGAGAAGCCCGGAATGATCGTGCCTGCATCGATGAACAGGTGGTCGCGGGCAGAGGCAGACTCGCCGCGCGCCTTCAAAAGAGGTTCCAGCCAATCGGCGAGCACCTGCGGTTTCGAAAACACCAGGATGTCCTTGCCCTCAAGCAATCGGTGCCGCGCTTCCTGACGAAGCAGGACGTACTCCTCGGTCTGGTGATCGTTGTCCGCCTCCTCCAACAGCATGGCTGCGGGAACCCAGAGTTCGCGAATCTTGATGCGGCCTTCACCTTGGTATTTCTTGGCGTGCTGCAACTCGAAGAAATTGGTGCTGCCCTGGATATGGTCCAGGTCCGCATGGGTGAAGGCGACAACATCGAAGTAGTCGTGGCCAGCCTTCTTCAAGTCGTCCTTGAGACGAGCCTTGAGATCGATTTCCGGAGTATCCACATCTTCGGCCTTGTCACGGTGACAGAAATCGAACAGAACCCGGCGGCCGCCGGACAGGATGATCTGCGTGGTGTCGCCGTTGCCGACGGGATAGAAGATGACTTGGTGCATGTCTGCCACGTTTGGTCCTTTCAGGAATAGTGGCAATCAGCAATTTGGCACTCCGCCACTGAGAGTGCCAGTAAACACTGTATATAGAGTTTACCAGCCTGTCAATACACTACATCTAGCTCACCAGGTGAGTCTCCCAGCCGTACGCGAAGCCGCCGGTCGGCTGTAGATCTGATCGACTGCGCCCGGCGCTACGCGCGCTCACCGCACCGAGCAAGCTTGCGGTCACGAACTGGGGCCTTGGAAAGTGTCAGAAATAGCATCATAATTCTACCAGTCAGGAGATATCGCCATGCAGACCCTCGCCAAACAAGTTCTGGAACACGCCGTCGGATTACCGGAGGGCACCCCTTTGGTCGCCAAAGAACTGTTGCACCTGGGCAGCCGTGCAGCCGTAGATCAAGTGCTGTCCCGCCTAGTGCAGCGCGGCGCCCTGCTGCGCGCGAGTCGCGGTATCTATGTCTTGCCCGTCGAGAGCCGCTTTGGCACCCGTGCGCCATCGACCGTCAAGATGGTCGAGGGCCTGGCAAACCAGCGTGGGGAAACCATCGTGTCGCACGGCGCCGCCGCCGCCAACGCGCTGGGCCTAACCACACAGGTGCCGATGCGGGCGGTCTATCTCACGTCCGGCCCCAGTCGCCGCTTGAAATTGGGCGCGCAGATGGTCGAGTTCCGGCACGCGCCGATCTGGCAACTGATCTTTCCTGGGCGAGCCGCCGGCGAAGTAGTGCGTGCACTGGCTTGGCTGGGCCCGGAAAAAGCCGGGGAAGCGATCCGGAAACTGCGCGTCAAGCTGCCGCCATCAGAGTTGAAAGAAGTCGTGTCGGCGCGGTCGCGCCTGCCAACGTGGATGGCCCGAGAGGTCAGCGCCCTGGTGACCCATGACTGATTTCTTCCAGCTCTCCA
>JAJZRT010000902.1 GCA_021802595.1 Pseudomonadota bacterium | reverse complement strand
TGAAATGGGGACCCTGCGCCGTAAATACCGACTGGTAAGGACAAGCACACGCTAACCGCCAGGCCGTGTCTTGAATTGTTTTTAATGAAATTCATTTGCGTTTATGAATCCGACGACCCTGCTGCTCTATCTGGCCCCCTTGGCGATCGTTTTTTTCCTGTATTTCCGCCGGCGCCGCCTGAGCAGTGAAAAACATGCGCTGGCGCTACAGGAATCCCGGGAGGCCGGTTTGGGCGAACCCGTGTCGCTACACCCGGTATTCGATCCGCTTCGCTGCATCGGCTCCGGATCCTGCGTCAAGGCCTGCCCCGAAGGCGCGCTGGGTCTTGTCGAAGGCAAGGCCCATCTCGTCAACCCCGCCGTCTGCATCGGTCATGGCGCCTGCATGGCCTCCTGCCCCTTCGAGGCCATCAAGCTGGTATTCGGGACGGAGCAACGCGGGGTCGACATCCCGCTCGTCAAGCCCAACTTCGAAACCAACATCCCCGGCCTGTTCATTGCCGGCGAACTGGGCGGCATGGGGCTGGTTCGCAAGGCGGCCGAACAAGGCCGCCAAGCCATGAACAGCATCAAGGACACCCTCAAGGGAGACCGGGATGCCGATCTGGACGTGCTCATCGTGGGCGCGGGTCCGGCAGGCATCGCAGCCGGGCTGGGCGCGATCCAGCACAAGCTGCGTTACCGGATCGTGGAGCAGGAAGATTCCCTGGGCGGGACGGTATATCACTACCCGCGCAACAAGATCATCATGACGGCGCCCGTGCAACTGCCGATCGTCGGCAAGGTCAGGATGTCGGAAATCAGCAAGGAAGCCTTGCTGGCGTTCTGGAGCGGCATCGTGGACAGGACGGGACTCAAGATCAGCTTCAGGGAGCGTATGGAAAGCCTCCAGCCGAACGGCAGGACCTTCCATGTCAAAACCTCCGGGGGAGAATATTCCGCCCGAGCCGTGCTCCTGGCCATCGGGCGGCGCGGCACCCCCCGAAAACTCGGCGTTCCCGGCGAGGAATTGCCCAAGGTGGTCTACCGGCTGATCGATGCCGAGCAATACCAGGGGCAGAAAGTGCTGGTCGTGGGTGGGGGAGACAGCGCACTGGAGGCCGCGCTCGCCATCGCGGCCGAAGCCGGTACGGAGGTGGCCCTGTCCTATCGGGGCGAGGCCTTCGGCCGGGTCAAGGTGAAAAACCGCCAGCGCCTGGAAGAGGCCCAGAAGGCCGGTCGGATCAATGTCCTGCTCAAATCGAACATCACGCGGATCGAACCCCGCGAAGTCATCCTGGAGCTCGAGTCCGGGCAGACAGCCCTGCCGAACGATGCCGTCATTGTTTCAGCGGGCGGCGTGCTGCCCATCGATCTGCTGAAGACCGCCGGCATACAGTTTGAAACCAAACATGGCACGGAATGAGGGCCCCGAGCACGGGAAACTGCGACACCCTGCCACGCGCACGATTTCCTATTGCGTGTTAAATTATTACACTCATACACCAACATCACGCCAGTTAGCCATGCCGGAACGGAGTGTCGCCCACGCTGTTGTCTTGCCGCCTCGCTCAGTCACGGCTGCGGCAAGGCGCCTGTTGCGGCCGCTGGTCAAGTTGCTGCTGCATTACAGCGTGCAATACCCCGCACTCGCCAACCTGCTCAAACTGACTTACGTGGAAGTGGCGACCGCGATGCCCGTCGACGGGAAAGAGCAGACCGATAGCCGGGTCAGCCTGCTTACGGGTCTCCACCGGATGGATGTGAAACGGCTGCGCAACGAAATCGTGAGCGGCAACGACGCCCCGCCGCTGACCGTGTCCATTGGCGCACAAATCGTGGCCCGCTGGACAGCGCATCCCGAATACCTGGACCACAAGGGCCGACCGCTTCCTCTTCATCGGCTGGCCAGCACGGGCGGCGTCATGAGTTTCGAATCGCTGGTACGCTCGGTGACCCGGGACATCCGGCCGCGCGTGGTGCTGGACGAATGGCTCAGGCTGGGCATCGCCCAGGTCGACAATCTCGACCGGGTCAACCTGCTTACCGATTCGTTTGTGCCCAGCCACGGACTGGACGAGAAGTTGTTCTATCTCGGCAAGAACGTGCACGACCACCTTGGCGCATGCGCACACAACCTGACCCAGACTGATGAGCCCCCCCTGCTGGAACGCAGCGTGTATTACGATCGCCTGAGCAAGGACTCGACGCTGATTCTTTCAGCCTATGCACGACAGCTGTCGAGCCAGGTGATGCAGGCTTTCAGCCAGAAGGCAATGGAGTTGCAGGAACGCGACCACCAGGATGCGGGAGCGCATTACCGGGTAACCTACGGCCAGTATTTTTACCAGGCCAGCGAGCAGGAAGAAACGGGCGCGAAACCATGAGATTCTGGCACCAAACCCTGCTGGCGCTGATCGTATTTTCACTGACGCCCGCGCTTTACGCAGCCAACCCTTGCGAATCGGGCGGCTCCCCCGTCATGCGCGATGGCACCGGCACCGGCGGTACCGGTCTGCGTCCCATTGAGACCGACGGTACCGGGCAAGGCGGCACCGGCCTCGTTCCCCGCAAGAAATCCGGCGGCGACGGCAGCGGCAGCGGCGGCACCGGACACACGGTCGAAGTGGAAGGGGTCATCACCGGGTTTGCCAGCATCTGCGTGAACGGGCTGGAGCTGGAGTATTCCGCGGATACGCCCGTCACCATCCAGGGCAAGGCCGGATCATCCAGCGACCTCCATGTCGGCCAGGTTGTACGGGCGCTGGCCAGGGGGCATGGCAATCAGCTCGCCCTGCAGCGCATCCATGTCCGGCATTTGCTGGTTTCCAAACTGGAGGGTCTGGATTCGGGCAGGCTG
>JAJZRT010000901.1 GCA_021802595.1 Pseudomonadota bacterium | reverse complement strand
TTCCGATCTCCGGTCTTGTCCACGGCCACCACGCGCACCTTGGCCAGGTTCTCCAGATGCACCCCGCCCTTGATCAACAGGCCGTTGCGACCGGCGGTACCGATAGCGGCGACCAGGGTGATCGGGATGGAGATCACCAGGGCGCAAGGTGCCGCCGCGACGATGAACACGGTGGCGCGGGTCACCCATTCTTCCCAGGGCAGGCCGAAGAGGGGCGGCAGTAGGCCGATGAGGATGCCCACGCCCAGGACGGCGGGACTGTAGCGCTTGCCGAAGCGTTCGATGAAGCGCTGGCTGCGGCCCTTGCTGGCCTGCGCCTCTTCCACCAGATGGATGATGCGGGACAGAGTGTTGTCGGCGAAGGTCTTGGCGGCGCGCACGGTGAGCGCGCCTTCGCCGTTGATGGTGGCGGCGAATACTTTGTTGCCAGGTAGTTTCTCCACCGGCACGGATTCGCCGGTGACCGGGGCCTGGTTCACGCTGGAGTGGCCGTCGATCACCTCGCCGTCAGTGGCGACCGACTCGCCCGGCAGCACGATGAAGACATCGCCCACCCGGATCTGCTCCACCGGGATGCGCTCTTCCCGACCGCCCCGCCGCACCAGCGCAGTCTTCGGGGCCAGGTCCATGAGGGCGCGGATCGCGTGGCGCGCGCGCTCCGTGGTATAGCCTTCCGCCGCCTCCGAAATGGAATAAAGAAAGACCAGTGTCGCCGCCTCCGCCCATTGCCCCATGACTCCGGCCACGATGGCGGCGGTAGACATGAGTAGCTCGATGCCGATCTCGCGTTCCCTGACCAGTTCCTCCAGTGCCTCGCGGCCGAAGTAGTAGCCGCCGACGACCACGGCCAGGAGATAGACGACGGTCTGCAAGTCGGCGCGCAGGCCGAGATAGCCTCCACCAAAACCCACCAGCAGCAACAGGCCGGAGCTTACGGAGGTGACGACCTTGGCGTTGCGCCAGGGGCTCGGCATGACCACCGGGGCATCGGAGGCGCAGGCGCAACCCATCAGTCGCCCACCGCCGCCAGTTCGGGCGTCTGGATGCCGATGCGGCAGCGGCCGGCTTCCCGCAGGCACATCCGCCCGCGGAAATTTTCCAGATCGCGGGCGAACGATCCGTCGACGTCCGGCAGTGCCTTGAGAGCCTCATGCACCCGATCGAGATAGGGGATGCCCTCGACCAGCCGGTGATAGACCCACCGGCCTTCCTTTTCGGCGGACAGCAAGCCGGCCTGACGCAGCACTTTGACATGGCGCGAGAGTTTGTATTGGGGCTCCAGAAGACTATCCACCAGTTCGCAGAGGCAGGCTTCTTCTCGCGTTTCAGCGAGAAGGCGCACAATTCGGATCCGAGTCGGATCGGCAAGGGCCTGAAATACTTCGGATGGTTTGACGTTGATTGAATGCATAATTACACGATAATGCAACTATGCAATAATTTCAAGCTGAAGCAGGTAATTGTCGCTGTTGTCCAACCCGACACCTCGATCCCAATATGATCAGGGAGCCGCGTTCAACCCAACTTCCGTTTCGACGACTGGGACGAGTAGGTCGCCAAGTGGATTGAATACAGGCAGACATCCGCCCAACAGCGATGTCAGGACGCACGGAACGACGAATTTGTTGGGGGTGTTCTTCATGGTGGAGATTTACGGCAGCACCAGATCGAAAGACTTTTGTTGCGGCGGATAGCAGACGCCGATTTTTTCGTTGCAACCCTGATAGTTCGCAAGCAAGGTCAGGCGCTTCGCGGCCGGCTTGCGGTCCAATATGATTTCGGCCCGGAAAGATTTCTTGTAGGTCTCCATGGCGCCGAAGAACGGGTCGTTCTTGACCTCGCCGGGGGGCAGCCGAACCTCCTTGATCAGCACGCCGCCCGCATTCTTCAGTGCAAAGAAGGTCTTGCTCTTGTAGAGATAATGGCCTTTTGCCGGCGTGAGTTCCGCCACTACCGTGCTGGAACCCCGGACCGAGACCTTGAGCTTGAACGCCTCGTCAGGCGGCAGTGGCTCTTCGGCTGCCGCCACGCCCGGCACGAAAACACTCTGAAGCGCCAGCAGTTGGATCGCCACGATGACGGCGTATTTCGAGAATAACCTGCGCATACTGATTCCTTTCTCAGCTTCTATCGAGGTACTGGTGGAGTTTTTGGAAGTCGATAGCGCCCAACGTCCGCGAAACCGGATTCCCCTTCCTGTCGATGAGGAAGGTGGCGGGAACGACCTTGGTGTCGTCGAACGAGCGCGCGAGTGATCCGCTCGTGTCCAGCACCACCGGAAACGGCAGGCCTTTGTCGCGCGCGAATTTCCTGACCTGCTCCGGGTCGTCGTAGGCCATGGCCACCGCGATCAGCTCGAAGCCGCGCGCTTGGTATTGGCGGTAGGTTTCAATGAGATCGGGCATCTCGCCCATGCAGATGGAACAGCTCGTCGCCCAGAAGATGACCATGACGATCTTGCCTTGCTGGTCCTGGAGCCTGACTTGGCGGCCGTCGAGGGTCGTGAATGTCACAGCGGGCGTGGCAGGCGCGGCGTTCTGCCCCATCAGGGCATATGCGGCCACTGCCGCGCCCAGGACCGCGAGCAGGACCAAAGCGCTCGCCAACCTCCTGCTAATTGCCATTATGGCGATCCTCCTCGACGCGCCCATCCTTCACGCGCACGATACGCTGCGCACACTCCGCCACGGCGGGGTTGTGGGTGACCATGACGATGGTTCGCCCCTGTGCGTGCAGGCGCCCGAGCAGCGCGAGCAGGTCAGCTTCGGAAGCCGAGTCGAGGTTGCCGGTGGGCTCGTCCATCAACAGGATGTCTGGATCGTTGGCGAGCGCGCGTGCCA
>JAJZRT010000900.1 GCA_021802595.1 Pseudomonadota bacterium | reverse complement strand
GCGGCACGGCGCCCAGATCTCCTACAACGCCAACACCGGGTTCTACAAGGTCGTTGGCCAGCCCAATGCGCAGACGCCGAGCGGCCGCGTGCGCGCCGTGATCCGCCCGAAACCGCGCGCCGCCGGACAACCCGCCGCCAAGCCATGAGCCAGATCACCGTCCAGGGCCTGCGCAAGACGTACGGCAAGCGCACCGTGGTGCACGACGTCTCCTTCGAAGTCAGAAGCGGAGAGGTCGTCGGCCTGCTCGGTCCCAACGGTGCCGGCAAGACCACCTGTTTCTACATGGTGGTCGGGCTGGTCGCGGCGGACGGCGGCAGCGTGCAGATGGACTCGCACGACCTCACCCACATGGCGATCCACCGGCGCGCGCGGCTGGGCCTGTCCTACCTGCCGCAGGAGCCCTCGATCTTCCGCAAGATGACGGTGGAGGACAATATCCGCGCCATCCTGGAACTCAAGCCCTATGGCAAGGCCGAACGCGAGGAACACCTCGACAACCTGCTCGAGGACCTCCACATCGCCCATCTGCGCGAGGCTTCCGCAGTCAGCCTGTCGGGCGGCGAGCGCCGCCGCGTGGAAATTGCCCGCGCGCTGGCGATCAACCCGCGCTTCATCCTGCTCGACGAGCCGTTTGCCGGGGTCGATCCCATTGCGGTGCTCGACATCCAGAAGCTGGTGCACTTCCTCATCGAGCGCGACATCGGCGTGCTGATCACCGACCACAATGTGCGCGAAACCCTGGGCATCTGCGATCGCGCCTACATCATCAACGAAGGCCGCGTGCTGATCGCCGGCACCCCCGACCTCATCATCCGGGACGACAACGCCCGCAAGGTCTATCTCGGCGAAAATTTCCGCCTGTAAGGATCGCACCCCCGGCGAATCGCGTTAAACTGGCCTCAAGCCGGCACGCTTTTTGCCGTAGTCAAGATTCATGAAACACAGCCTTCAACTCAAGCTCGGTCAACACCTCACGCTGACGCCCCAACTGCAGCAGTCGATCCGACTGCTGCAACTGTCGACGCTCGAACTGAACCAGGAACTGGAGCAGATGCTGCAGGACAACCCCCTGCTGGAACGCGAGGACGAGGACGAAGCCAGCTATGCCGCCACCGAGGCCCCGGCCCATACGGCTGAGGCCGAAGCGCAAAGCACGGAAGCGGCGCTGCCCGAGCATGCCGAGTCGGAGCCGGTCACCGCGCTGGATGATTCCGACTGGAACGATTACAGCGTAGCCAGCGGCGACGACGAGGACAACGACTACACCCAGGGCTCGATATCGGGCGCCACCCTGCGCGAGCACCTGCTGAACCAGCTGATCGTCAGCCCGCTCACCCTGCGTGACCGCACCCTGGTCGCCGCGCTGATCGACGACCTGGACGATGCGGGTTTCCTGACCCAGCCGCTGGAAGAGATCACCGCCAGCCTGCAGGCCGAACTCGAGGAACTCGAACCCGAAGAACTCGAAACAGCCCTCAAGCACCTGCAGAACATGGATCCGACCGGCGTCGGCGCGCGCAACCTCGCCGAATGTCTGACCCTGCAGCTGCGCGCCCTGCCGCCGGACACGCCGGCACGCGACGCCGCCATGCGCCTGACCGCGCATTACCTCGACCTGCTCGCTGCACGCGATGTCGGCAAGCTGAAGAAAATGCTCGGCATCGACGATGCCACGCTGCGCACCGCGCGCGCCCTGATCCTGTCGCTGAACCCGCGCCCGGGCGCCGCCTTCGGGGCGGACGACACACACTACGTGATTCCCGACGTCTATGTGCGCAAGGTCAAGGGCATGTGGATCGCCAGCCTCAACGCGGACGCCATGCCCAAGCTGCGCGTCAATCGCGTCTATGCCGACATCCTGTCGCGCCACCGCGAAAGTGGCGGCGGCCAGCTTGCCAGCCAGCTGCAGGAAGCGCGCTGGCTGATCAAGAACGTGCAGCAGCGCTTCGACACCATCCTGCGCGTGTCGCAGGCCATCGTCGACCGCCAGAAGCAGTTCTTCGAACACGGCGAGGTGGCGATGCGCCCGCTGGTTCTGCGTGAAATCGCCGACGCGGTGGAACTGCATGAGTCGACCATTTCGCGCGTCACCACGCAAAAGTACATGATGACGCCGCGCGGCCTGTACGAACTGAAATACTTCTTCGGCAGCCACGTTTCCACCGACAGCGGCGGCGCCTGCTCCTCGACCGCCATTCGCGCCCTCATCAAGCAGCTGGTGGCCGCCGAAAACGCCAAGAAACCGCTGTCCGATGGCCAACTGGCCGAGGTGCTGGGCCAGCAGGGTATCGTGGTGGCGCGCCGCACGGTCGCCAAATACCGCGAGTCGCTGCAAATCCCGCCCGCCAACATGCGCCGCGCACTTTGATCGCAAAGGCCTTTCCCGCTTCCTTCGCCTGAATGCCCGCGCCCGCTTGAATGTGCCGGGCTTTCGTCCCACAATGAAACCGAGCAGGCATAACGGCTCCTGGAAGCGGGGCAACGGACCGGCTTCCGGTTATTTCAGGCAAACTCAGGAGGCTTTATGAATTTGACGATTTCCGGTCATCACCTGGACGTGACTCCAGCGATCCGCGACTACGTTTCCGACAAGCTCGACCGCGTCAAACGCCATTTCGACCACGTCATCAACGTGACGGTGATCGTGCAGGTGGAGAAACTGGTGCACAGGGTGGAAGCCACGCTGCACGTCAAGGGCCACGATTTTCACGCCCACAGCGAGGACGGCAACATGTACGCCGCGATCGACCTTCTGGCAGACAAGCTGGATCGCCAGATCGTCCGGCACAAGGAAAAAACCTCGAATGTCCACCAGGATGGCGGTGCGCTGAAGCACCAGCC
>JAJZRT010000899.1 GCA_021802595.1 Pseudomonadota bacterium | reverse complement strand
CAGGTGCAGTCGATCAATCTCGCACGCCTGCATCGCATGGGGGTGGTCGCGCCGGACGCGGAAAAAAGCCAGATCGCCGAGGAGTTCCGCATCATCAAACGGCCGCTCATCGCCAATGCGTTTGGCCAGGGCACCGCGCGGGTCAAGAATGGCAACCTCATCATGGTCACCAGTTCGCTACCGGGCGAAGGCAAGAGCTTCTGCGCCATCAACCTGGCGATTTCGATGGCGATGGAAATGGATCGCACCGTGCTGCTGATCGATGCCGACGTCGCCAAGCCGCGCGTGCCCGAATACCTGGGCATCCATGCCGACAAGGGGCTGCTCGACGTGCTGCAGGACAAGGATCTCAAATTGTCCGACGTGCTGATCAAGACCGACATCGCCAAGCTGACCGTGCTGCCCGCCGGCCGCACCTACAAGCGCGCGACCGAACTGCTGGCAAGCGCCGCCATGACCCGTCTGGTCGAGGATATCGGCAACCGGTATCCCGACCGTATCATCCTGTTCGATTCGCCCCCGCTGCTGGCGACCAGCGAATCGAGCGTGCTGGCGACCCACATGGGACAGATCGTCATGGTGGTGGAAGCCGAGAAAACCTCGCAGGAGGCGGTGCGTGAGGCCTTGAGCCACATCCAGTCCTGCGAGGTCGTTGGCATGCTGCTGAATAAAACCACGCCGACACCGGGCGCAGACTACTACTATGGCTACTATGGCAGTTACGGCAAATAAGTCCCGACGCTGCTGCGCCTCGGCGGTGGCGCACAGACGAGTTCCTTTTGCAGGCGCGTTCACTGTTTTCATGGCGATGGCCTTCGCCCCGGCCGCGCATGCCATCGACTGGCGCTTCGAGCCCTATCTGAATGCGTCGTCCACCTACACCGATAATGCCAGGCAGAGCTCGAACAATCCGCAGGACGCCTTGATTCTTACCGCGACCCCCGGCTTCAATCTGCGCTCCGAGGGCTCGCGCCGGGTGCATGCCAGCCTGCAATACGGCCTGACCGGCGTGGAGCGTATCGGCAACGACCAGAGCAACAACTTCTATCACAACCTCAACGCGGTAGGGAAAGCCGAACTGGTCAAGGACTTCCTGTTCATCGACGGCAGTGCCAACATCTCGCAGCAACTGATCTCGCTCCTGGGGTCGCCTGCCGACGCCACTGTCAACAACAGCAACCGGACCACCGTCGGTACCTACTCGATCAGTCCCTACATTCAGCAGCGTCTCGGCACCTTTGCTTTCGCGCAGGTGCGCTACACCGCCAGCGGCGCGATCTTCCAGAATAATGTCGCGCCCAATGCCAGTTCGAATGCGATTGCCGCCAGCCTGAATAGCGGTACCCGCTTCACCGATCTCAGCTGGGGGCTCAATTATTCCCTCCGCAAAATACAGAACCGCAATGCCATCAACACCGCCAACAATACCGACGTCACCTTCGAGAGCGCCAGCGCGACCGCCGGTTATGCGTTGACCCGCCACTTCCGGGTGTTCGGCACGTTCGGCCAGGACTGGAACGACTACTTCAGCAGCACAGGAACCAGTGGCGCTTTCTATAGCGCCGGCTTCGGCTGGGCGCCCACGCGCCGCACGAGCCTCGAGGCTTCGGCCGGTGAGCGCTATTTCGGCCGTACGTTCAGTCTGGCCGGAAGCCACCGCACGCGGCTCACGCGCTGGCGGGTGAGTTATTCCGAGAATGTCAGCGACATTTCGCAGCAGTTCCTGGAACAGAGCAGCCGCATTTTCTGGGTTTGCAATGGTTCTACGCTGATTGAGGCGCAGAGCGACCCAGGGGGGTGTGTGGGACCGATTTCGGCGGGTCAGCTGGCGCTTTTTTACAGCAATTACGGCGTTTCGACGGCCGACCTGATTGCCGCCGGCTTGCTGAACATCGCGACCACCAACGGGATTTTTGTCATCAAGAATTTCAATGCGGGCGTGTCCTGGGACATGGGCAAGCTGGGATTCGGTCTTTCGGCGCAAGACACCAAACGGCTCTACCAGGCGCTTGGCAATGCGCAGGATCATATTCAGGCAATTACGGGTTCCGTCAGCTATCGTCTGTCGGCGACCACGACGGCCAACAGCATTCTGTCGCTCACCCGCACCAGTCTGGATAGCGCCGTTTCCGCCAGTGGCGTGCCCCGGCAGGACGATCTCATCAGCTTCAGCCTCGGCCTCAACCGTCGTTTTACCGACAAACTTAACGGCGCGTTGACTTTCCGCCGAACCCAACGGAGTTCCAATGTGGCGAATGCCGACTATGACGAAGACAGCCTCATGGCCTCGGTCAACATGCGCTTCTGACCGGGCAGCCGGAATGGCACAGCCGTTGCTGGGCCTTTAGTGCGCGCAGTGCCTCCACTCAGATAACGGATTGTCCATGTACGAAGACTATTACCGCTTTAGCGCCAAGCCGTTTCAACTCAATCCCGACCCGCGTTTTTTCTTCGGCTCCAAGGGGCACAAGCGGGCGATGGCCTATCTGGATTACGGCCTGTCGCTGGGCGAGGGCTTCATCGTCATCACCGGCGAAGTTGGCGCCGGCAAGACCACGCTGGTGCGCAACCTGTTTCGCCAGCTCGAGGCCCACAATGTGGTCGCGGCGCAGCTGGTGTCGACCCAGCTGGATGCGGAGGACACCTTGCGCAGTGTGGCCGCCTCGTTCGGGCTGGAACATGAAGGCCTGACCAAGTCGGCGCTGCTGAAAAACCTCGAGGATTTCCTGACGGCCGCCGCGCGCCAGGGCAAGCGCGCGCTGCTGGTGGTGGACGAAGCGCAGAACCTGACGCCGCGCGCAGTGGAAGAGCTGCGCATGCTGTCCAACTTCCAGAACAGCGAACG
>JAJZRT010000898.1 GCA_021802595.1 Pseudomonadota bacterium | reverse complement strand
ATCCCGGGCCTATGATTATGAGTCTGCATCGAAACGCAGACGCCGCCGCTAACCCCGAAATCGTCTAAATCACTCAACCGTGACCGACTTGGCCAGATTTCGGGGTTTGTCGACGTCGGTCCCTTTTTGCAGGGCGGCGTGATACGACAGCATCTGCAGCGTCACGGTGTGCAGGATCGGTGACAGCGCGCCGTTGCTGCCGCCGGGCAGCTTGATGACGTGCACGAACGTCGATTCCTCGATGTGCACGTCGCCGTCGGCGAACACGTACAGCTCGCCGCCGCGCGCGCGTACTTCCTGCATGTTCGACTTCAGCTTTTCGATCAACTGATCGTTCGGTGCGATCGTGATGACGGGCATGTCCTCGTCCACCAGCGCCAGCGGGCCGTGCTTGAGCTCGCCCGCCGGATAGGCCTCGGCGTGGATGTAGGAAATCTCTTTCAGCTTCAGCGCGCCTTCGAGCGCGATCGGGTAATGCACGCCGCGCCCGAGGAACAGCGCATGATGCTTGTTGGCGAAGCGCTGCGACCAGGCCTCGACCTGCGGCTCCAGCGCCAGCACCTGCTGCGTCTTGCTCGGCAGGCTGCGCAGTTCGGCCAGATACGCGGTTTCCTGCTCCGCGGTGAGCCGCCCGCGCAGCTTGGCCAGCACCAGCGTCAGCAGGAACAGGCCGGCGAGTTGGGTAGTGAAGGCCTTGGTCGAGGCGACGCCGATTTCCGGCCCGGCGCGGGTGAGGAATTTCAGGCGCGAGGCGCGGGTGAGCGCCGACTCCGGCACGTTGCAGATGGTCAGCGTCTTGTCCTGGCCCAGCGCCTTGGCGTGGTTCAGCGCCGCCAGCGTGTCGGCCGTCTCGCCCGACTGCGAGATGGTGACGATGAGCGCGTCGGGGTTGGGCACCGAGGTGCGGTAGCGGTATTCGCTGGCGATTTCGGCGCGTGCCGGAATGCCCGCGATCGCTTCCAGCCAGTACGTGGCCACTTTCGCCGCATGGTAGCTGGTGCCGCAGGCGAGGAAGGTCACCGCGTTCACCTTGCCCAGCACCGCGGCAGCGTCGAAGCCGAACCATTCGGGCTGAACATGCTCCTGCGCCACCGCGATCAGCAGCGTATCGGTCAGCGCGCGCGGCTGCTCGTGGATTTCCTTCTGCATGAAATGGCGGTAATTGCCGAGCTCGGCCATGTCGGCTGACAACTCGGAAATGTGCACGCTGCGGTCGACCGGATTGCCCGCGGCGTCGTATACCGACACCGCCAACAGGCCGATATCGGCGACGTCGCCCTCTTCCAGGTACATCACGCGCTGGGTCACCGGCAGCAGGGCCGAGACGTCGGAGGCAATGAAGTTTTCCTCGATGCCCAGACCGATCAGCAGTGGACTGCCCTTGCGCGCGCAGATCAACCGATTGGGCGAGTCTTCGCTCACCACCCCGATGGCGTAGGCGCCTTCGAGCTCGGCCACCGCCGTGCGCGTGGCGGCGAGCAGATCTTTCGATTGGCGGTAATACAGTTCGACCAGGTGGGCGATCACCTCGGTATCGGTTTCCGAGGTGAAGACAAATCCGGCCGCCTTGAGCCGGGTGCGCAGCGCCTCGTGGTTTTCGATGATGCCGTTATGCACGACCGCCAGCCTGCCGCTGACGTGCGGATGCGCGTTGGCCTCCGACGGCGCACCGTGGGTGGCCCAACGCGTGTGCGCGATGCCGAGATTGCCGTGCACCTGCTGCGCCGCGCACGCCTCCGCCAGCCCGGCGACGCGGCCGACGCTGCGCACCCGCTGCAGACCACCGTTGATGATGACCAGCCCGGCCGAATCGTAGCCGCGGTATTCGAGGCGCCGCAGTCCTTCGAGCAGAATGGGAACGACGTTACGTTGCGCAACCGCGCCGACAATGCCGCACATGATTAGCCTTCCTTTTTCTGTTTGACCGGCCGCTTCCAGCCGTTGAGGGTGAGCTGTTTCGCCCGCGACAGGGTGAGTTCGCCTGCGGGCGCATCTTTCGTCAGCGTGGTGCCGGCGCCCAGGGTGGCGCCGCGGCCGACGGTGACCGGCGCCACCAGCTGGGTGTCGGAGCCGACGAACACGTCGTCCTCGATCACCGTGCGGTGCTTGTTGGCGCCATCGTAATTGCAGGTAATGGTGCCGGCGCCGATGTTGACCTGCTTGCCCATGGTGGTGTCGCCGACATAGGACAGGTGATTGATCTTGGAGCCGTCGTCGATCTGGCTGTTCTTGATCTCGACGAAGTTGCCGACATGCACGTGTCGCGCCAGCGTGGTCCCGGGGCGGATGCGCGAGAACGGCCCGAGCCGGTTGGCTTCGCCGATGGCCGCATCGTCGATCAGGGTGAAGGCGTCGATGCGCGTGCCCGTCGCCACGGTCACGTTGCGCAGCACGCAGTTGGCGCCCACTTGCACGTCATCGCCCAATTCAACCCGGCCTTCGAACACGCAGTTGACGTCGATGACGACGTCGCGCCCACACGTCAGCGTGCCGCGCACGTCGAGCCGTGCTGGATCCATCAGGGTCACGCCGGCGTCGAGCAGCGCCTGCGCGATCTCGCCCTGATGGACGCGCTCGAGCTGGGCGAGCTGCGCCTTGCTGTTGACGCCCAGCACTTCCCACTCGAATGCCGGCTGGTAAGTGTCCACCTCGACCCCGTCGCGCACTGCCAGCGCGATGATGTCGGTGAGGTAGTACTCGCCCTGCGCGTTCTCGTTTTTCAGCTCGTCTATCCAACGTTTAAGTTGACGGGTCGCGACCGCCAGGATGCCGGTGTTGACTTCACGAATGGCGCGCTCGGCGGGCGACGCATCCTTATGCTCGACGATGCGGGTGACCTTGCCATT
>JAJZRT010000897.1 GCA_021802595.1 Pseudomonadota bacterium | reverse complement strand
GTGTTCACCACCCAGGTGGCCCCCACTCTGCTCGCGAGTTTGGGTCTGTCGCCCAGCGCCCTTGAGGCCGTGGCGAAACAGGGTACACCGCTGCTGCCCGGGGAAGACTGGACAAGTTATTTCGCTAACTCAGATTCTCAAACCAGACCATGACCATTTCGCATCTGCTCGCACTCGCCAACAAGTCCGGCGGCACCCTCTACCTGATGCTGCTGCTGTTGCTGATCGCGTTGACCGTCATCATCGAACGCAGCCGCTACCTGTCCAACATGCAGGAAGGGGGCGCGCGGCTGATCGCGATGCTCAAACAGGAGGGGGGGCAGCTCTCAGCCTTGGCTCTGCCGGATAAGCTCTCACAACTGCCGCATGCCCGCCTGTTCGATCTGTTGCGAAACGAGCCGGCCAGCGCAGACCGCAACAGCCTCGAAGGCCATCTGGAAGAAGCGATCATGCACGAAGTGCCGAGTCTCGACCGCTCGCTGTGGCTGCTCGATACCGTGATCACGGTGGCACCGCTGCTGGGCCTGTTCGGCACCATCGTCGGCATGTTCAACGCATTTCACGCCCTGGGCGATGTTCAGAATGATGCAGTGCAAGTCACCGGCGGCATCGCCGAAGCCCTGATCGCGACCGCCTCCGGGCTGTTCATCGCCATGCTCGGACTGGTGTTCTTCAATGCCTTGAACACTCGGGTGCGCATCATCGTGCACCAACTCGAAACGATCAAGGTCATGCTGGGTAACCGGCACGGCAGGCTGGGTTTGCCGCCTTCGCCCGGTCGCCTTTCGGTCGAACTCATTCCTGCCCAGGCGAGGGCTTGAAATGCGTTACCTGGAAACGAGGAAAGCCAGGATCGAGATCATTCCGATGATCGACATCATGCTTTTTCTGCTGGTATTTTTCGCCATGCTGACGCTGCGCATGATCCCGACTTCCGGTCAAGTCACCAAACTGCCGACCAGTTCGAGTGCGGCGAGGATTCCGCCACCCAAGCTGCTGGTTGAAATCAGCGCCGATGGTAAGCTGCTGGTGGAGAAGCACACGCTGACCCCGGCGCAGCTTACCGCTATGCTCTTGCAACGCGGCGGCGGCAAGACCGCCGTAACCATTGCCGGCAACCAGACCGCCACGTTGCAGCAGGTGATGAACGTGATCGATGCGATCAAGGCCGGGGGTGCTTCCGAAATCGGTCTGGCCACACGCATCGCTGCCGGCAGTTAGGCCCGATGTCTGCGCAGATCCGCAACCGACCGATGCAGGCCTTCGGGCTGGCAATTCTGGTCGAGGCAGGGGTGCTGAGCGCCACCTTTGCCATCCTGACCGGCGTCGCCTCTTTGAAGCCGGCGCTATCCGAGCCGGTGACTATTACCCTGGTCAGCGAGGCGCCGCCGGAGCCGCCCCCTAAGCCTAGGCAGCCGCAGCCAAAGCCAAAATCAAAACCCAAGCTCAGGCAGCTAAAACCCCAGGCGCCACCGCCGGTCGCACCGGCGCCGATGCCAACGCCGGTCGCACCTGCTCCCCTCGCACAGGTACCTGACGCGTTCACCGAACCGGTACTGCGCCCTCCACCCCCGGCACCGCCGGCGCCGAGCAGCGAGGTGGATCGCAGTGCTGAATATGCCGTCAAGGTGCGAGCTGCCGTGCAGGCGGCTGTGTACTATCCGCCGGCGGCGGCAGCGCTGCATTTTTCCGGGCGAGTGCGCGTGGAATTCCATCTGCAGGATGCTATTCCCGGTGTGGCGCAGGTGCAGGTCAGCAGCGGCATGGGATTATTCGACCGTGCTGCGTTGCGAACGGTTCTGAGCGCGCATTATCCGGCCCCGCCCGCCGCCCTGCGCGGTACCGACCAGGTGTACCAGGTCTGGGTCGAGTTCAAGCATTGACGGGAGACGTTGTGCCGCTGCAAAGCCCGCTCCGCCTTGACCGCTTCCGAGAATTTGTTTCGGGGTTGTCACGCGGCAAACCGGCGCCCGGTTCACCGTGAAAACGCGAGCGCTCCTTGCGAGGTGCCATGGGCACGAGACTGACCGATCCGACCAGGGCGAGGCGCTTTGATCATTGCTCGGTCTGCGGGGGCCTCAGGGTGAAGCGGTAGCCGACCCCACGCACGGTTTCCACGAGGCTGGAGCAGCGCACAGGCGCTAGGGCCTCGCGCAAACGCTTGATGTGTACGTCGACCGTGCGCTCTGCGATGAATAAATCGTCGCCCCATACCTCGCCGAGCAGCGCGCTGCGGCTGTGAACCCGGTCGGGATGGGTCATCATGTAGTGCAGCAGCTTGAATTCGGCAGGCCTCAAGCGTATTTCCCGCTCGGCGCTGCCTTTGCCGAAGGTGACGCGATGGGTAGCGGGGGCCACCGCGAGGCCGCCTGCCTGCACTGACTTGCCTGTGAACTGAGGCGAGCGCCGAGTCAGCACGGCGTGGATGCGGCTCAGCAATTCCCTCGGCGAAAAAGGTTTGATGATGCAGTCGTCCGCGCCTGTGTCCAGCCCGGCGATGGTGTCCCTCTCCTCGCTGCAGGCCAAGAGCAGGATCAGCGGAATGTCTCGCGTGCGCGCGCCCTGACGCAGCTCACGCGTCAGGGCCAGGCCCGACATACTGGGGAGCCTCCAGTCGATGAGCACGACGTCGGGCAGTATGTCGCGTATCAGGTGCAATGCTTTCTCGGCATTGCACGCCAGCAACGGACAATGCCCGAGGCGGCGCAGGTTGACGGCCAGCAGCTCGGCGATCGTCGGTTCGTCTTCGACGATCAATAGGTTGATTGCCCTGGCCATGTCGACAGCGTGTTCGCCCCCTCGTTAACTGCATCCTTGCAACGACGCATATCGGCGCCGATCACCGTGC
>JAJZRT010000019.1 GCA_021802595.1 Pseudomonadota bacterium | reverse complement strand
TGCAGCAGCGCTTGGAACGTCGATTCGGTCGTCATCCCCGCAGACTACCGTTGACCACGACCCGCCGAACAGCTATCCCATGCAAAACCCGGAAGAACCGTCTTTTTCAGAGTATTGCACTGCACCGAGCAGCTGATGCGTACTGGGGGGTGAAACGATGAGCGACAACGATCCGCGCATGACCGAACCGGTCATCGTCTGCCCCAACTGCAAGACAGAGATCAAGCTCACCGAGTCGCTGGCGGCGCCCCTGATCGAGTCCACGCGCAAGCAGTTCGAGCAACAGCTGTCCGAGAAGGATGCAGAATTCGCCCAGCGCGAGCAGTCCCTTCGCGACAAAGAGAAGCAGGTCGCTGACGCGAAACGCACGCTCGATCAGCAGGTGGCCGATCAGGTCGCGGAGCAGCTCGCATCCGAGCGCGCCCGGGTGATCGCCGAAGAGTCCAGAAAGGCCAAGCTCGCCAGCGCCGCGGAGCTTGAGAGCAAAGGGCGCGAGCTGGTCGAGCTGCAGGAAGTTTTGAACGAGCGCGACAAGAAGCTGGCCGAGGCGCAGAAGGCGCAGGCCGACCTCATCAAGAAGCAGCGCGAGCTGGATGATGCCAAGCGCGAGCTGGAGCTGACCGTCGAGAAACGCGTACAGGAAGGCTTGACCGAGGTTCGCTCACAGGCCAAACGGGAAGCCGAAGAGGGCCTCAGGCTCACGGTGACGGAGAAAGAGCAGACCATCGCTTCGATGCAGAAAACAATCGAGGAACTCAAGCGCAAGGCCGAGCAAGGCTCGCAGCAGTTGCAAGGCGAGGTGCAAGAGCTTGAGCTGGAAAATCTCCTGCGTGCCAAGTTCCCATTCGACACCATCGAGTCAGTGCCCAAGGGCGAGTTTGGCGGCGATGCTCTCCAGAGAGTTGTCAGTCCCAGCGGCCAGCCAAGCGGCACTATCCTGTGGGAATCCAAGCGCACGAAGAACTGGAGCGATGGCTGGCTGGCCAAGCTGCGGGAGGACCAGCGGACAGCCAAGGCTGACATCTCCGTGCTTGTCAGCCAGGCCTTGCCGAAGGGCGTAGAGACGTTCGATGTGATCGACACCGTCTGGGTCACACACCCGCGCGCGGCACTGCCCGTGGCGACGATACTGCGTCACACGCTGCTGCAGATCAGCAGCGCCCGGCAGGTCTCGGACGGGCAGCAGACCAAGACCGAGATGGTCTACCAGTACCTGACCGGGCCGCGCTTTCGGATGCGTGTCGAAGCCATCGTCGAGGCGTTCTCGTCGATGCAGGAAGATCTCGACAAGGAGCGCAAGGCGATCATGAAGCAATGGGCAAAGCGTGAGCAGCAGATCGAAAGGGTGATGGGCGCGACGATAGGGATGTACGGAGATTTGCAGGGGATTGCGGGGAAGTCACTGCAAGAAATTGAAGGCCTGGAACTTCCCGCTCTGGAACATAGAAGCAGTGAATTGGGGAGCGCAGAGCAATGAAGATATCCAGGATCAGAATCAATAACTTTAGGTCTATCGAGCACGCTGATATCGAGCCCAGCGCGTTCAACGTGCTCGTTGGACAGAACAACCATGGCAAAACAAACTTCTTTGAGGCGATTGAATGGTTCTACAACGCTAGTGGTGATCTTGGACAGATCGCTTTCATGCGCGACACGCAACGCGACGTGTCCGTAGAGCTCGAATACGCCGAGATCCAGGCAGGCATCGAGTCGATCAAGAACGAAAAGACAAAAGAGTCATTCAAGAAATTTGCTGGGGGCCGCGATGTTATTCGCGTCATTCGACGCAAGTTGGATAGTGGGAAGCGGCTTCTGTGGGACGAGGCGAGTGGCGAGTGGTCGGCGAAGAACTTCGCGGGCTTCGATCGCGCGTTCAATGACTGTCTTCCCCGCTTGCAGTATGTTTCGACGACAACTCGACTATCAGAAATTTCGAAGTATGGCAAGAAGACGCCCATTGGCGAGATGCTCTCTGGCGTACTGACGGCGATCTTGGAGAAGAGTCCTCAGTACGTGCAGTTCCGGGAGAAGTTTGACGAGCTATTCGCCAGTGATGCGTCGGAGGTCAAGGTTGAGCTGAACGTTCTGGCCGGCAAGGTGAAAGGCCACTTGGAACAACAATTTCCAGAATGTGTGAAGGTGGATTTCGGTGTTACGGCGCCTGCCTTCGATGATCTCCTAAAGAACTTCGAGACCTCAATCAACGATGGGATCGAGACGTCGGCCGAGGAAAAGGGTGACGGCATGCAGCGAGCGCTCATGCTGGCAATTATCAAGACCTACTCCGATTATCGGCGCGAAAAGGACGAACTCGGCAAGCGCTTTCTCTTCCTGATTGACGAGGCAGAGTTACATCTGCACCCGACCGCCCAACGCCAGCTCAAGGACGCACTGGCACGGCTGGCCGACAACGGCGACCAAGTGTTTATTAACACCCATTCCTCTGTACTGGTTGCCGATCACATGAGCGACCAGTTGCTGTGGAAGGTACGCAAGGCAGGACGCACCACCCAGATCACTGCGATCGGAGCAGCGGACAAGCCAGAGGTGGTCTACGAGTTGCTGGGCGGGAGTCCTGCGGACCTACTGTTTCCGAATAACTTCCTGATCGTCGAAGGAAGGAGTGAGGAGATCTTGCTAGGGCATGTGGTCAGGCGCTTCTATGCCGACAAACCAGCGGTGAAGGTCATCTTTTCGGGCGGCGACTCGAAGCAACAGAAATCGATGGACGCCATCAACACAGCGTTTACTCCGCTGAACCAAACTCCGGTGTATCGGGACCGACTTGTGATTTTGTGCGACAAGCCGAGTGAGCAGCGAACGAAGGGCTTCGAGAATTTTCGCAAGGGCTACCCAGCCTTGGAGGAAACGGGCCGTTTGGTAGTTGCGCCAGTCGGCTCACTGGAGGAGGCATATCCAGCTCCGTGGAAAAAGACCGCGGTGGAGGTCGCCAAGCTCACTCCACGGCAGAAAACTGATTTGGCCGCGCTGGTTGGTAATGAGATCACACAGCGACAGTTTGAGCATGACCTAGCCCATATTTTTGAATCGTTGCGGGTGGCATGGGAAAAGGCACATAAATGACCACGCGAAACGAAGTGCGTCTCGAACTAACCTGGATCGGCAAGGACGTGCGGCCCAAGCTGGAGCCGCGCATTCTGCTGCAGGATCCGGCCAGGAGCTATCACGCCAAGCACCGGATGACGGAGAACGACCT
The DNA here is from genome assembly GCA_021802595.1 of Pseudomonadota bacterium. The sequence goes on along the minus strand of JAJZRT010000019.1, from coordinate 12,394 downwards.
CTTCGATAATCGGCTGATCTTCGGCGACAACCTGCTGGCGCTGAAGGCGCTGGAGCAGGAATTCGCGGGCAAGGTGAAGTGCGTGTTCATCGACCCGCCGTACAACACCGGCAGCGCGTTCACGCATTACGACGACGGGCTGGAGCACTCGATCTGGCTGGGGCTGATGCGCGACCGGCTGGAGATCATTCGGCGGATGCTGTCGGAGGATGGGTCGCTGTGGATCACTATCGACGACAGTGAGGCGCACTACCTCAAGGTGCTCTGCGACGAAGTGTTTGGGCGAGTGAATTTCGTTTCAAATATCGTGTGGCAAAAGAAATCTTCGCCACAGGCCAATGCAACGTGGCTATCTGACAGTCACGATCACGTCCTGGTATTTGCCAAGGACAAGACGCTTTTTAGACCACGCAAACTTCAACGGACCGACAAACAAAATTCGATCTACAAAAACTCAGACGAGTACGACGGCATTGACTTGGATGGAAAGTGGTACGGCCGTGGGCCGTGGTTTCCCGGTGATTTCACGCTGAGCTTGGCATCAGGGGCTCGTGGTAAGCAGTACGCGAAAACCGGAGAAAGCGACAACATCTACCCTATTACGACTCCTTCCGGCCGAGAAGTTCTGCCGGCGAAAGGAAGGGCATGGGCCTATGTTCGCTCGTCTTACGAGCGCCTACTAGCAGATCACCGAGTTCACTTCGGGAAAGATGGAAGTAGCAAGCCGACCATCAAACGATTCCTTTCAGAGATTGAGGACGATGGCGTCGTTGCAATGACCACTTGGCACTACTCAGAAGTCGGAGAGAACAGAACTGCGGCACAAGAAGTTAAGGCGTTCAATCCAGACGACCCTTTCACAACCCCCAAGCCAGAGAAGCTAATTTCTCGCATCATTGAAATTGCTACACGACCCGGCGACCTCGTCCTCGATTCCTTTGCCGGTTCCGGCACCACCGGCGCCGTGGCCCACAAGATGGGCCGCCGCTGGATCATGGTGGAGCTGGGCGAGCACTGCCACACCCACATCATTCCGCGCCTGCAGAAGGTCATCGACGGCGAGGATCCGGGCGGCATCACCGAGGCGGTGGGCTGGAAAGGCGGCGGCGGCTTCCGCTACTACCGGCTCGCGCCCTCGCTGATGGAGAAAGACCGCTGGGGCAACTGGGTCATCAACAAGGAGTACAACGCGGCGCAGCTCGCGGAAGCCCTGTGCAAACTGGAAGGCTTCACCTATGCGCCCTCGGACGCCGTGTACTGGCAGCACGGCACTTCCACCGAACGCGATTTCATCTACGTGACCACGGCGACCCTGTCGCACGAGCAGTTGCAACAACTGTCCGATGAGGTGGGGCCGGAGCGCTCGTTGCTGGTGCTGTGCACGGCATTCCGCGGACGCGGCGACTATCCGAACCTGACGGTGAAGAAGATCCCGCGGCAGGTGCTGTCGCGCTGCGAGTGGGGGCATGACGACTATTCGCTGCAGGTCGAGAACCTGCCGAAGGCGCCGCCTGTGCAGATTGCGGCCCCAGCCAGTGCGGACCCTCACCCCAACCCCTCTCCCGAGGGGAGAGGGGCTCAGGCGGGATTGTTCGAGGATGAGCCCGCATGAGCCAGCCTACGGAAAAACCCGGTGGGGGCTCGGAACTGCTGCTGTACCGGACCGAGGACGCACACACGCGCATCGAGGTGCGTCTGCAGGATGGCTCCGTCTGGCTGACTCAGGCGCAGATGGCGGATTTGTTCCAATCCACGCCGCAGAACATCACGCTGCACCTCAAGGCGATCTACCAGGAGGGCGAGCTGCTGCAGGAGGCAACTTGTAAGGATTACTTACAAGTTCGGGCGGAGGGCGGGCGCTCGGTGCAGCGCAGCCTCAAGTTCTACAGCTTGGACGCCATCCTGGCGGTCGGCTACCGGGTGCGCAGCCCGCGCGGCACGCAGTTCCGGCAATGGGCCACCGAGCGCTTGCGCGAGTTCCTGGTCAAGGGCTTCACGCTGGACGATGAACGCCTGAAGCGCGGACCGGACGACGGTTATTTCGAGGAGCTGCTGGCGCGTATCCGCGACATCCGCTCTTCCGAGCGGATGTTCTGGCGCAAGGTGCTGGATATCTACGCCACCAGCATCGACTACGACCCCAGCGCGGAGGCCAGCCAGCGCTTCTTTGCCACGGTGCAGAACAAGATGCACTGGGCCGCGCATGGCCATACCGCCGCGGAGATCATCAAGACCCGCGCCGACGCCGCCAAGCCCCACATGGGCATGACGAGCTGGAGCGCCGGCCGGCCACGCAAAATCGATGCGGTCGTCGCCAAGAACTATCTGAATGCCGAGGAGCTGGATGCGCTGAACAAGATCGTCACCGCGTACCTGGAGTTTGCCGAAGTGCAGGCGCTGAACCGGCGCCCGATGACGATGGCGGACTGGATCGCCAAGCTCGACGACTTCCTGCGCCTGGGCGAGCGCGAGATCCTCACGCACGCCGGCAGGATCAGCCACGAGATGGCGACCGCGCACGCGGAAGCCCAGTTCGACCTTTATCGGCAGCAGCAGGCGCAGGAGGTCTCGGCCGTGGAGCGCGACTTCGAGGCAGCGACCCGAAAGCTCAAGAGCATCGAAGCCGGCAAGCGCAACGCAGCGCGCAAAAAGCCGCGTGGAACGTCGGGGGACAAGGCATGAATCGGCACGTCAACGCCATCGCCGGACGCCTGAGCTTGCGGCCGCCGCAGCGGATCTCGCTGGAGCGGCTGGATCGCGTCACCGAGATTGCGCCGCCGCGGAAGGACGCGGACGTGGCCGCGGCACTGGAGGCGATCCGCAGCGAATTTGCGTCGGTCACCGACTTCGAGCGTGAATTCCCCTCGCTGTGCTTTGCGCTGGCCACCGGCGTGGGCAAGACCCGGCTGATGGGCGCGTTCATCAGCTACCTGCACCTGGCACACGGCATCAACAACTTCTTCGTGCTGGCGCCCAACCTCACCATCTACAACAAGCTGATCGCGGACTTCACGCCCAACACGCCGAAGTACGTGTTCAAGGGCATCGCCGAGTTTGCCGTCAATGCGCCTGCCGTGATTACAGGCGACACCTACGAGCAGCACAACGCTGTCGGTGGCACCTTGTTTGGCGATGTCCGCATCAACATCTTCAACATCTCCAAGATCAACTCCGAGGTGCGCGGCGGCAAGGCGCCGCGGATCAAGCGGCTGTCCGAGTACATCGGCCAGAGCTACTTCGACTACTTGGCGGGCTTGCCCGACCTGGTGCTGCTGATGGACGAGTCGCACCGCTACCGCGCCAGCGCCGGCGTGCGCGCGATCAACGAGCTGAAGCCAATCCTCGGCCTTGAGTTGACGGCTACACCGTTTGTGGAGACCAACAGGGGCCCACTGCCGTTCAAGAACGTGATCTATGACTACCCACTGGGCCAGGCGATGGCCGACGGCTTCGTCAAGGAGCCGGCCGTGGTCACACGCAAGGACTTCAACCCCGCCGGCATGTCGGCCGAGGAGATCGAACGGCTGAAGCTGGAAGACGGCATTCGTCTGCATGAGAGCGTGAAGGTGGAGCTGGAGACCTACGCGCGCGAGACCGGCAACGCCATCGTCAAGCCGTTCCTGTTGGTCATCGCCCGTGACACGACCCACGCCGGGGCGCTGCTGCAACGAATTCAGTCCGACGCGTTCTTCGAGGGCCGCTACAAGGACAAGGCCATCCAGGTGGATTCCAGCCGGACCGGCGCGGACGAGGAGGAGATGATCCAGCGTCTGCTGAAGGTCGAGCACACGGAAGAGCCGACCGAGATCGTCATCCACGTCAACATGCTGAAGGAAGGCTGGGACGTCACCAACCTGTACACGATCGTGCCGCTGCGCGCCGCCAATGCGCGCATCCTGATCGAGCAGTCCATCGGCCGTGGTCTGCGCCTGCCCTACGGCAAGCGTACCGGCGTGACCGCGGTGGACCGGCTGAACATCGTGGCGCACGACCGCTTCCAGGAAATCATCGACGAGGCCGGTCGGGCCGATTCGCCGATCCGCATGCAGCCGGTGGTGCTCGATGCGGATCAGTTGCAGCAGCGTACGGCCACGGTGGTTTCTCAATCCCGGCTCGCCACCCGGCTGGGGTTTCGCCCTCCGCAGCTGACCGGCAGCACGACCCTGGCGGGTGCGGACGATACGCCGGCCTTCACCAAGCCCGAGGAGCAGACACTGGCACAGCTTGCCTACCAGGCCATTCAGAACCTTGGTGGGCAGCCACAGCTCGCGCCGACGCTCGAGTCACTCAGACGGCCGGACATTCAGGCCGCCATCGTCAAGGTGGTCGAAGAACAGCGGCAACCCAGTCAGTTGGCGCTGGATGGTGTTGGCGAGAAACCCGACGTCGCCGCCATCGTGGCGAAGACGGTCGAGATGGTCGCGCGGCAGACCATCGACATTCCGCGCATCCTCGTGGTGCCCAGAGGCGAGGTGAAGTCAGGCTTCAGATCCTTCACGTTGAAGCTGGACAACCTGCGTTACCCCGCCGTCGCGGACGAGCTGTGGGTGCAACACCTGCGCACGAACCAACTGGAGGTGATCGCGCTGGGCCGTGGCGGCATCGACGAGGCACGGCTGGAAGACTACGTGGTCAGCGGGCTCGTCGACTTCAACGACGTTGCCTATGACGACCATGCCGATCTGCTGTACGACCTCGCGCGGCAGACCGTCGAGCACTTCCGAACTTACCTGTCTGAAGACGACACGCGCAAGGTGCTGCGCTGCTACCAGCGCGACATCGCGCGCTTCATCCACGCGCAGATGCAGGCGCATTACTGGGAGGATGTGGCGGGCTACGACGCGGTCGTCAGCAAGGGCTACACCGAGCTCAAACCCAGCGCGTACACCCACGGCGTGCAGGAGCCCATCGCAGACTACCGTGTCTCGCCGGTCGACAAGAGCAACATGGCGAAGTACCTGTTCGGTGGCTTCAAGCGCTGCCTGTACGACGTCCAGAAGTTCGACTCGGATGCCGAGCGCAAGTTGGCGGTGATCCTCGATCGCGACGCGCTGAAGTGGTTCAAGCCCGCCAAGGGCCAGTTCCAGATCTTCTACAAGCAGGGTGCGGATCATCCCGAGTATCAGCCCGATTTCGTCGCCGAGACCGCGGAGTGCATCTACATGCTGGAGCCCAAGGCCAAGAACGAGATGGTGGATCCGATCGTGCGGGCCAAGGCAGAATCAGCCGTCAACTGGTGCCGCAACGCCTCAGCGCACGCGGCGACTTGTGGGGGAAAGCCATGGCAGTACGTGCTGATTCCGCACGATGCGATCGCGGAGAACAGGACTCTCTTGTCACTAACAGGACAGTATGGGATTCCTTGACATTATTGGCAACGAGGCTGCCTCACCTTTGTAGCAATCGACCAAGTTCCTCAAGCCGAATCGCCATCGCCCCGACAGATACCTTAAACTGATCCGCGAGTGACTTAAAGAAGCGATTGTTGTAGCGCTCTGTGCTTGCAAGCAATTGGGCAATGTCCCGACGCTTAGGATATTTCTGCATCACCGCATCACTGGTCGTACCCAAGAGGGCGAATGCCGTATCGTCTGTCAACACGAAACATTCCGTCCCGAAGATCTGACAGAAGCGCTGCGTGACCAGTTTGCTTGGCATGAGGAAGTAAGTCGCAAACTTGTCGGCCTCAAGCTCGTCAGGTTCACGGGGCCGGATGACGCCATCCAGCGGGCGGTCACGGTGAACGCCACCACCTTCGCTGTGCAACACGGCATGCCCAAGCTCATGGGCCAGCGTGAAGGTCAAAGGTGGGCCAAGAAATTGCTGCGACACTTTGACCAGCTTCGCATCGCGGTCAATTAGTCCAGCAACTTCGATTTGGTCGCCGTTATGACGATACCGACCCAAACCGCTTTCGTACTCCAAGTCATAGCCAGCGAGGAAGAGTGCCTTCCTGATGTCTAGGAGGTCGACTGGATCGGTTGGTGGAATACCGGACCATAAATGCTTTCGCTCTCGCCACAAGCGAGACTGCAACCCTCGCGCAATCGCCTCGATTTCAGTATCAGTATAGCGACGGCCCACCTTTCTACCGCGCCGAGGCTTTCGCTCTCTCTCGCCTAATTCATGAAGTACTGAATTCCTATCGGCCCTGCTAGATACTGCGTCTTCCGCGACAAATCCACCATCACCATCCGAATAAGCGTAGGGATTTTCCAATAGTTTGCGACTTGCACTGATGCGTTGATCTGTTACCGCTGAGACCAACACTGCACTATCACCTTCAGGGCACTCGAGATACTCGATATACGCATACGGGTTCTCGAGCCGCTTTCGGTATTCGGTAATCCGAGATTTAAGCGCTTCATCCATAGGATTCACCTACCTATCCGAGCACCGCAGGCACGCCTCAGCGCCATCCCCGAGGTCGATAACCACATCCTCAAAAACTACGGCGCGCCAATCCGTAAGTGCTTCGTTATTCTCAGGCGCGTTCAAGCGAGCTTGCTGGCCAAGTCTTCCGCACGTGGATGATAATACCGCAGGACCATGCGCATGTCGCGATGGCCGGTCACTTTCGCAAGCTCGTGCGCCTGCAGCCGCTCTGCCAGTCTGGACGTGGCTTCATGCCTCAGGTCGTGCAGCCGCACGTCGGCTACTCCAGCGCGCTCGACGGCGCGCTCGAATGCCTGCGTGACGCTGTCCGGCCGCATCGAAAACACTCGCCCGTCGATGCGGCGGGGCAAAGCCTTCAGAAGTTGGCCTGCGCGCGTGCTGAGCGGTATGTCGCGCGCGTAACCGTTCTTGGTCTTCGGAAGGTGGACGGTGCGCGCTCCGAGATCAACGTGCTCCCATCGCATCGCGCAAATCTCGCCGCGGCGCATCGCCGTCTCCACCGCCAGTAGGATGATGGACTCGAGTTCCCGCGACTCCGAAGTCGCGCAGATGGCCTCCAGTTCGAGATCGGTGACTCGGCGACTCCGCTCGTTGCGCACTGTCGGCTTTTTGATCATGCGCACGGGGTTGGTGAGACCCGCCATCCCCCACTCGCGCGCTGCTATTTCGTATACGTGCGACAGAACCGAGAGCCGGCGATGGATCGTCGCCGGTGCCAGGCCAGCGCGCTGCCAGGTCGCACAGCACTTCGCAACGTCAGCGCTGCCGATACGCGCCAAAGCGTGCCTGGCGATCACCTCATCGCGCAGGATGCGGAGCACGCTCGCTTCCTTGACTGCACTTCGCTTGGCGGGAGTCTTCTCACGCTCGTACCGATCGAGGGCCGCGTGCAAGGTCGTACGTTCGGCCTCGCTGCTGTCGTGCCAGACGCCCCGCTCTTGCTCGCTTTCGAGCTTGCGCGCCCAGGCTTCGGCATCGAAGCGCGTCCGGAACGCGCGGGAAATGGCAGGCTGACCATGTCGCCGCACCTTCGCTTGCCACCTGCCCGAGTCACGCTGCGTGATCGATGCCATGTCGAACCTCAGTGTCCCCGTTTTGTCCCCGTTATCCTACATGGCCCTATGAAATGCAGCAATTAAAAGGCTTTCAAGGCCCATGAATTTCCGGTTCGCAATGCGAAGGTCGAGGGTTCGATCCCCTTCCGCTCCACCATTTTATCCAGCAAAATCAGCGTCTTATACTGTTCAGTGTGAGGCGCTGTTTTGCTTTTGGCTGCACGAATTGCCACATCGAGTATGGCAAATTTGTGGCATGCCTTATGCGCGGGCACCCGAACCATTGCAGTGTTTTGCTTTCGCCGGCCACAAGTGCGTGGACATCGCGGTCGACCATGGCATGGGCGGCAAGTACGTGACACGCGTGCTCGACCGGGCGGCCTGCTTCCGCGGCTATCCGCGTGCGGTGCGCACCGACAACGGCCCTGAGTTCACCTCGCGCGCCTTCATGGCCTGGGCGCAACAGCACGGCATCCGGCATCTCCTGATCGAGCCCGGCAAGCCCATGTAGAACGGCTCTATCGAGAGTTGCAACAGCAAGTTCCGCGACGAGTGCCTCAACGAACAGTGGTTCACGACGTTGCCGCAAGCGCGCGACGTGATCAGCGACTGGCGACGTGATTACAACGAAGTGCGTCCACACAGCAACTGCGGGCGAATCCCGCCCGCCCAATTCGCTGCAAACTTACGACGAAGACAGGATGGTAAAAGCAATAGCAAAACCCAGGCACCGATGCAGTAGCCTTCAACCCACGGACTTCCTGCTTATCCGCAGTACACAGAATGGGGCAGGTCAAGCGTAGTGTGGATTTTTGCGGAGACCTGCGTCATGAAGCGATTTTCATGCGTTGCATATTGGGTATTGGTTGTCGCCGGTAGTTTGGCATTCACCTTGACCGCGGCCGCGCATGTCAACCCCGACCTCTATGCCGGCCTTAAGTGGCGGAACGTTGGCCCGTTTCACGGCGGCCGCGTTTCCACGGTCACCGGCGTCATCGGCCAGCCCGGCGTGTATTACGCGGGCACGCCCGAGGGAGGCATCTGGAAAACCACCAGTGCCGGCGTCACCTGGTTCCCCATCTTCGACCAGATAAAAGGCGTAGATGCCATCGGCGCCGTTCAAGTCGTTCCCTCCGATCCGAATATCGTGTATGCCGGCACCGGTGACCCCACCGTGATCCGTCCCTTCTTGGGCAGCTTAGGCGACGGCATGTGGAAGTCCACCAATGCCGGCAAGACCTGGCAGCACATCGGCCTTGAAGACACCGTGATGATCGACAGCATCCTGGTCGATCCCGCCAACCCCAACGTGGTCATCGTCTCCGCCCTCGGTAACGCCACCCACCACGGCGGCGGCATCTACCGCTCCACGAATGGCGGCCGGACCTGGACCAACGTCCTCAAGCCCGCCGGTTATCACGGCACGCGCGAAGTGGTGTTCGACAACGGCGATCCCAACATTCTGCTGGCTGACACCCAAGGCACGGGCGGCCCGTTTTTTGCGCTCCGGCATGGCCCGAAGGCAAAGCCCAAGCCGCCGCTATTGTTCAAATCGACCAACGGCGGCCTGACCTGGACACCGCTCAAGATTCCGCCTTTCCCCGGCCGTATTGGCGTGGCGATCGCCCTGCATGGCCGGCGCATCTACATTGTCGGCAACAACATCAAGCATGGGTCCGGTCTTTTCCGCTCCGACAACGGCGGCGCCACATGGCGCCACATGGCGGTAAAGGACAAGCGCATCAGCAACGGCCAGGGCGCTTACAGTTGCGGCGTCTTCGTGGATCCACGGAATCACAACGTCGTCTATACCGTCAGCACCGCCCTGTACCGCTCCATCGACGGCGGCGTCACCTTCCATGCCTTCAAGGGCGCCCCCGGCGGCGAGGATTACCACGATCTCTGGATCGATCCCACCAACGGCAAGCGCATGGTGGTCGGCTCCGACCAGGGTGTCAGCGTCACGCTCGATAACGGCCGTACCTGGAGTCTCTGGTACACCGAGCCCATCTCGCAGATCTACCATGTGGCCACCACCGGCCAATATCCCTATTGGATCGTCGGTGCGCAGCAGGATACCGGAGCGGTCATGATCCGCAGCCGCGGCAACTGGGGCCAGGTGGACTTCACCGACTGGAGCCCCGTGCCCTCCTCGGAGTTCGGCTACATCGCGCCCGATCCCCTGCATCCGCATATCCTCTATGCCATCGGCTATGGCCCCGGCGGCGGCGGGGGCGGCCTGGTCAAGATCAATATGGCTACCGGGCAGTGGGGAAACATCGCACCCAACTTCGGCGCCAAAACCAAGAACTACCGCGCCAGTCGTAGCCTGCCGATGAAATTCGATACCGCCTTCGATCCCGGCGCTCTCTACGTCGCCTATCAGTGTCTGCTGGTCTCGCGCAACGGTGGCCATTCCTGGCAGGCTTTCAGCCCCGCCCTCACCACCCCCAAGGGCAAGTCTCCAGTGCCCTGCGGCACGCCGCTACCGCCGCCCAAGAAGAAAGCGAAGCGACCCCGCAACCCCTTCAAGCCGGCCGGGCCCGTCATCAACGACTTCTCCATCTCCAAGATCAAGCCGGGCGTGGTCTGGACCGTGAGCAGCAACGGCCAGATCTACAACACCATGGATGGCGGCATGCACTGGAGCAATGTCAGCAACATCACCGGCGCGCCGCCTGACACCCAATTTCACACCATCGAAGCCGGCGACAAGGTGGATACCGCCTATGTCACCGCCCGCATCGTCGTCAAGCATCACCACAAGGCCGCTCCGCCCGCCCATCCGAAAGCCGGCGTTCCGTCCCCCGCCCCACGCCATGCCCTCGCTGCCGGCGACAAGGTGAATCCCGCCCACGCTACTGCCCGCATCTCCGTCAAGCCCGGCCACAAGGCCATCCCGCCCGCTCATCCGGACATCGACGTGCCGCTGATCTGGCGCACCACCGACGGCGGCAAGACTTGGGTCAGCATCGTCCGTGGCCTACCCCGCGACCAGCGCACCGGCAGTTGGGTGAATGTGCTGCGCGCCGATCCCAAGCAGCCCGGCCTCCTCTTCGCCGGCACCGGGACGACCGTCTACGTCAGCTTCGACAATGGCGATCACTGGCAGCCGCTGCGCCAGAATCTGCCCAGCACCGCCATCACTGACCTCGTTGTCCACACCCGGTACCACCTGAACGATCTGGTCATCAGCACCTTCGGCCGCGGCTTCTGGGTGCTGGACGACATCACCCCGCTGCAGCAGATCGCCGCCCATGCCCAGGCCATCGCCTCTTCCCCGGTTTATCTCTTCAAGCCCGAGGAGGCCATTCGCGCCCGGATCAACAGCAATTGGGATCAGCCCTTCTCCATCGAGGTACCGCATGCTCCTAATCCGCCCTATGGCGTGATCGTGGATTACGACCTCCGCCACAAACCCAACGGGCCGATCCAGCTCCGGGTTTTCGGCCCCCATGGGAATCTGCTCCGTACCTATTCCAGCACGTTGCCGGCCCCCATCGAGGGGCAAGCCTTTCCCCGCTACTGGCTGGCCTCGCCCCAGTCGCGCGCCCTGACCACCCATGTCGGGCTGAACCGCTTCAATTGGAACCTTCGTTATGCACCCCCGCCGGCCTTTCACCATGACCTCGAAAACCAGATGAATAACGTGGCTGGCGCCACCACTCCGGGTCCGCACGGACCCCAGGTGATCCCCGGCGTTTATACGCTCAAGCTCACCGTGGACGGCCAGGTCTACACCCGTCACGCCACCGTCGTGAACGATCCACGCGTCGGCCAGAGCCGCGACCTAATGGCCGCCCTGCGCGCCCAGAACCGGCTGACGATGCAGGCCTACCACGGCATGCAGCAGAGCTATGCAGGCCGCCTGGAAGTAAACGCCGTCAAGGCCCAGTTGACGTCGCTCATGCATGACCACCTGCCTGGCCCGCTTGCTGCGCAGGCCAAAAAGCTCGATGCCGATCTGACCAAGATCGGCGGCAAGAAGCCGGCCCATGCTTTCCTGTTTTTCCTCCACCACAAGACGCCTAAACCCCATACGCTGCGATCCTTCTTCGCCTTGAACAACGACTACAACTCCCTGGTCAGCCTCATGCAGGTGGGTTTGGACATGTCGCCCACACCAGCCCAGATCGCCACCTTGAAGAGCGACTGTCGTCACTACGACCGCACAATGGCTGCCTGGAAGGCCATGCGGATGAAACAGTTGGCCGCCTTCAACACCGTGCTGGTCAAAAACCACCTGCGGGAACTCAAAGTTGCGCCCGCCAAGCTTGCCGGCCTGTCTTGTGGCGTTGTAGCCGGCTCGTACTGAGCGCGCCCGGACCACTCGCCCTATCTACAACAAGCTGATCGTGGACTTCACGCCCAACACGCCGAAGTACGTCTTCGAGGGTATCGCCGAGTTCGCCGTCAATGCGCCCGCAGTGACCACGGGCGACACCTATGAGCAACGCGACCGTACCGCCGCACCTTCGCTTGTCACCTGCTCGACTCACGCTGCGTGATCGATGCCATGCCGATCTTGATGCGCGCGCGCCGGCCCCGGCCGCGCGTGCCCTGCAGGCATGCGCCGACAGCGTGCATACCCATCGCACACCGCGCCGAACCGACCCATCACGACGACTGATAGCGCCCATAAGCAACACGGACTGTGCCGGCGCCCGCACGGCTTCTATAAATGCCGCTCGCCGTCCATGGACCCGAGATCATGCCCAACAGCACGCGCCCGCACGTCGATCCCGTCGAGGACGTGATCGAGCACGTCGTCCCCGCCGACAACATCGAACTGACCGCGCCCGAGCCGCCCGGGCCACACCCGCTGATCGCGCTGCTGCCGGGGCTGGGCCTGGTCTGCGTGATGGCGCTGATCGCCTGGTGGCTGGGCCGCCTGGCACCGCTGATCGGCGGACCGGTGATCGGCATCGTGTTCGGGATCATCG
>JAJZRT010000896.1 GCA_021802595.1 Pseudomonadota bacterium | reverse complement strand
CCTTGCGCGAGCATCGTGAAGACATTCCCGAGATTGCCAATTTCATGCTGGCGCAACTGATCGAAGCCGGTGTCTGTCCGGTACGGCGGCTCACGACGCCGGCCCTGAACCAGCTGCGCAATTTCGACTGGCCGGGCAACCTGCCGCAGCTCAACAACGTGGTGCGCACGCTGGCGGTCACTGCGCTGGCGAGCGAAATCGATGCGATCGACGTCAACCGGGTGCTGGCGCCGATGAAGCAGTCGGTGCCCGCCGTGGCCCATGGCATTCCGCTCGACATCCCGCTGCGCGAAGCGCGTGACGCCTTCGAGCGCATGTATTTCGAACACCTGATCCAGAAGGAGGGCGGCAGCATGACCCGGGTCGCCGACAAGTCGGGGCTCGAGCGTACCCACCTTTACCGCAAGCTGAAACAGTTGAACATCCGGCACGGGCGCCGTCTCGACGAAGACCTGTAAGCGCAAGGACCGCCCGTGAAAATCATCATCCTTGGCGCCGGCCAGGTCGGCGGCAATCTGGCGGAAAGCCTGGTCGCCGAAAACAACGACATCACCGTCGTCGACCTCGACGACGGCCGCCTGGCACTGCTGCAGGACCGCTTCGACCTGCGCACGGTGCACGGCCACGCGGCGCACCCCTCGGTGCTGAAGCAGGCCGGTGCCGAGGATGCCGACATGCTGGTCGCGGTCACGCAAAGCGACGAAACCAACCTGGTGGCATGCCGCATCGCGTCCACCCTGTTCAACGTACCCACGCGCATTGCGCGTATCCGTTCGAACGATTTCCTGGGGCTTCCCGCCGCGATCCTGGCGGAGCAATTCGGCGTCGATGACGTCATCAGCCCGGAGCAGGAGGTGACCGACACCCTGCGGCGCCTGATGGAACACCCCGAGGCCCTGCAGGTGCTCGACTTCGCCGACGGCAAGGTGCGCCTGATCGCAGTGCGCGCCTACCATGGCGGCCCGCTGGTGGGACATGAACTGCAGGACATCAAGCGCCACATGCCGAATCTGGAATGCCGCATCCCGGCGATCTACCGGCGCGATCGCGGCATCGTGCCCACCGGCATCACCGTGATCGAGCCGGGCGACGAGGTGTTCTTCCTCGCACGCAAGGCAGACATACCCCTGGTGATGCGCGAACTGCGTCGCATCGAGCGCCCGGTCAGGAAGGTCATGATCGCCGGTGGCGGCAATATCGGTCGGCGCCTGGCCGCGCGGATCGAGCGCGAATACGACATCAAGGTCATCGACCACAACAAGACGGTCAGCAAGCTGCTGGCCGAACAGCTTCACCACACGCTGGTATTGCAGGGCGACGCGACCGACGAGGAACTGCTCGAGCAGGAAAACATTTCCTCGATGGACGTGTTCTGCGCGCTCACCAACGATGACGAAGACAACATCATGTCGGCGCTGCTGGCCAAGCGAATGGGGGCGCATCGCGTGATCGCCCTGATCAACCGCTCGGCCTATGTCGACCTGGTGCAGGGCGGGCAGATCGACATTGCCATCTCGCCCGCGCAAGCCACCGTCGGGCCGCTGCTGTCCAAGATCCGCCGTGGCGACATGGTGGCGGTCCATTCCCTGCGCCGCGGTGCGGCGGAAGTGCTGGAAGTGGCGGTGCATGGCGACGTCAAGACCTCGCGCGTCGTGGGGCGGCGCATCGGGGAGATCGACCTGCCCGAAGGCTCGACGATCGCCGCGATCATCCGCCACAGCGATGTCATCATCGCCCACCATGACACGCTGATCGAGGCGGAAGACCACCTCATCCTGTTCGCGCTCAACAAGCGCATCATTCCCAAGGTGGAAAAACTGCTCCAGGTCGGCTTCGGCTTCTTCTGAATCATGCCCCGCATCCTTCCGATCCTGCATGTGCTGGGGCTGGTGGTCCTGATTTTCGCGTTCACCATGCTGCTGCCTCTGGGGGTTGCCTTCATCTGGCACGACGCGGCACTCGATGCCTATGACGAGGCCTTCCTGGTCACGTTTGCCTCGGGCTTGCTGACCTGGCTGTTCACCCGTCACAGCAAGCGCGAACTGCAGACCCGCGACGGGTTTCTGCTGGTGGTGCTGGTATGGGCCGTCCTGCCGGCTTTTGCCACCCTGCCCCTGCTGAATTACCTTCCCCACCTGAGCTTTACCGATGCGTATTTCGAGACCGCGTCCGGACTGTCCACCACGGGTGCGACGGTGCTGACTGGCCTGGACACGCTGCCGCCGTCCATCAATCTGTGGCGACATCTGCTCAACTGGCTGGGCGGGATGGGTATTATCGTGCTGGCGGTGGCGGTTCTGCCCATGCTGGGCATCGGCGGCCGCCAGCTTTTCAAGGCCGAAACCCCGGGCCCCATGAAGGACTCGAAGCTGACCCCACGGATTGCCGACACCGCCAAATCGCTGTGGCTGGTTTACGCAGCCATCACCCTGGCCTGCATCGTGTCGCTCAGAATCGCGGGGATGAGCTGGTTCGATGCAGTCTGTCACGCCTTTGCCGCCATGGGGCTGGGCGGCTTCTCCACGCATGACGCCAGTGTCGGCTATTTCAATTCCCCGGCGATCGAGGCCGTCCTGATCGTTTTCATGCTGCTGGCGGCCATGAATTTCGCCACCCACTTTCTGGCGTTCCGCAGCCGCAGCCTGCGGGCCTATCGTGCCGACCCGGAGGTTCTCCCGATGCTGGGGCTGGTGGCGATCAGCTGCGTGGGGTCGGCGTTCTATATCTGGCAGGCGGGGACCTATCCCGGTTACTGGACGGCGCTGCGCCACGCCAGCTTCAACCTGGTGTCGGTGGCGACGGACTGCGGCTTTGCCAGTGTCGACTTCAACCAGTGGCCCATCTTCGTGCCCC
>JAJZRT010000895.1 GCA_021802595.1 Pseudomonadota bacterium | reverse complement strand
GCAAAATCAACGCTATTTGCCCAATCCGTACAGGTACTGCTGCATCATCGGCGTGTGTTCGGATGCTGTTGATTTTTCAGGCATTTCAGGCCGATTTGTCTAAGACCCTCGGCGGCTGTCTAAAACGCGGGGGCTCAGCCACCACGGTTTCGCGCTGCCGGATGTAGCGAAGGGTCATCGCCTCGGTCGCGTGACCGCCCAGCGCCTGGGCGCTCTTGCCCTGCGCCTTGGCATCGGTCAGCGCCTTGGCGCGCAGGTCGTGCAGGTGGGCGTCGGCAACGCCGGCCGCCTCGCAGGCGCGGTCCCACATATCGCGCACCGTCGAATAGGCGTAGGGGCGCCGACCGCGCAGCGTGCACAGCAGCGTGAGGCCGCGCACCGGCCGCGGGAGCGCCTTGGCGCTCTCGATCGCATCCCGCAGGTCGGCGGTCATCTTCACCAGCACGCGCGCCGCGGTCTTGCCTTGGCGGAACGCCACACCCTCGTCGGTCACATCCGACATGCGTACGCGCAGCACGTCGCTGATGCGCTGACCCGTCAGGTAGGCCAGATCCATCGCCGCGCGCAGGCTGGGGCTCCCTGCGCGCCAGATCCCGGCGTATTCGGAGTCGCTGAGGTAGCGGTCGCGCTTGCCCTCGCGGTGCCGGCGCACGCCTATGCAGGGATTGGCGTCCACGATCTGCCATTCCACACCCAGGGCGAACACCTGACGCAGCAGGGACAGGCGCCGGTTGGCCATGTTCGGGGTCTTGGCCCAATGCACCTTGAGGGCCGCCACGTCGCGGGGCTGTACCTGCTGGGGCTCGAACTCGGCCAGCTCCGCCTTGAGCACGCTCGCGGCCTGCCGGTATTGCTGGGCGGTCGAGTCCTTGACCGAGCGCAGGATCTCCGCCATCGCCTTGTCGATCAAGCCGGGCATCCCGCCTGTCGCCGGCGCGCTCACGCGGCGCGCGTATTCTGCGAGCGCTGAGCGCAGGTCACTACCAAGGCGCGACCACTTGCCGCCCTTGACGAGCCAATACGCACCGTGCTTCTGGTAGACGCACGGCGGCAAATGCACGTCGGATTTGCGGCGCGGGGGCATGGCGCGGGTCATAGTAGCTTCAACCGTGGGCGAGAGGCTGGAGCGCTGGCCGGTTGCCCCATGCGGGCCTGGATGATGGCGCTGAGCACGCGCGGCCAGCCGTCGGCGCCGTCAAGGTACGGTATGCGCTGCGCGTCGAGCCAGCGCCGGATCGCGTCGGGGCGTTGGCGCCCGGACAGCTCCTGCAGATCGAGGCGCGACAGTGTCAGGCTCATGATCGGGCGTCTTCCTGCTCTTCGTAAGCCTCAAGCATCGTGTGCTTCGTGACCTCGATCGCCCCGATGACGTGAGCGACCGGGACGTTGCCGCTCCAGCGCCGCATGAGACCCGTGTCGAATTCGCCGACCACCACGCACCAGAGCAACCCGCGCTCCTTTGCCTCGGCGAGCGCTTCCTCCAGTGTTTCGATAGCGGTCGCCATGGCGCGCACGCGAAGCGTTTGAACCTCCGTGACGTTGCTCATACTTGTGTGTCCTCCTCGGGGTCGATGCCGAGCGCGCGCTGCGCCGGCGCCGGCAGCTTCGTGTGCAGCTTGCCGTCGCGGCCGAACAGGGTGTGCGCCATGTCCTCGTTGAAGGCGCGGATCAGGTCGGCTTCGAGCTGGCGCTCGACGACTGTTCCCTGGCGCACGTCGATGCCCAGCACCTCGCGCAGCAGGTCCTCCATCTGCTCAGGGCTCGCCTCGACCCAGTGATCATCCGACGCGCGGACGTACTGGAACCCGAGCTGCAGGCAGCGCTCCTGCCAGGATTCGAAGATGCGCTGCTCGACCGCCCGCACGCCGCGCTCGGCCCACGCCGCTCGCACTGCCGGATCTGGGCTTGCCGAAGCCTCGGCCACGGCGGTGCTGAGCGCCTTGACCAGGGCGGGGAAGGTGTCGATGGTCATGGTTCGATCCTCCTATTGCACTGCTCGCACGGAATCCCGCGCTTGGCCTCGGTGACGGTGGGAAGCGTGATCCAGCCTGTCTCGGCTCCGCACCTTGTGCAGCGCATGCGCACCAGAGCGCCCGAGCCATCCTCGTCACCGCATCCCGAGGCATCGCAGACGTGCATCAGCTTGCGCGGCTGGGCGCGCGGCTTCGTGCCGGGGAAAAGGTCGGGGGTGCGCATCAGGCTGCTCTCCTGATTGCCGTGATGAGGTCGGCTGCTAGCGGCGGACAGACTGCGTTGCCAAGCAGGTGCCAAGCCGTGGCCTCGTTCGCCGGCAGCCGGTAGCCCTCGGGAAATCCCATCAGCGCGCGGCCCTCGCTGGCTGTCACCATGCGCATGCGCTCGCCGTCGATCACGGCCCAGCGCGCCCGCGTCGTCAGGGTGCCGATGGGGCGCGCGAGGCTACGCCCGGTCTCTCCCGACCCGCTTCCATAGAACGGCGCCAGAAAGCGCGAGCCGTGGGCCTGGCGCCCGGCGGCGATGCGATCCAGCGTGTGGCGGCTGCGCCCGGGCTTCTCGACCGGCGACCAGCGGCCGGCGGCGAAGTCGATCACGTCCGCGGCCGCGCGGTGCTCTCGCTGGGGCATCGCCAGCTCGACCGGGTGCTGGCTGCGCGTCGCGACGATGAACAGCCGGCGACGGTGCTGCGGCACCCCAGAATCGGCCGCGTCCAGCACCATGGGCGCCAAGGCGTAGCCGAGGGCGTGCATCGCCGCGCACCACGCCGGATAGAGGGCCCAATCGGCAAAGGCCGCCACGTTCTCGACCACCGCGACCGGCGGCCGGTGTACCTCAGCGCACGTCACCACGGCCCAGGCTGTGGCGCGCAGCGCGTCTGAT
>JAJZRT010000894.1 GCA_021802595.1 Pseudomonadota bacterium | reverse complement strand
CTACCATATACGGAAAACGCTCGGCGCCGTTCCGGCCGTCCGCTTGACCTGCGCACGGCAAATGTATACAGTATCCATCTGTCGCAATCGTGAACTTGCCCGCAACCCGTTGGGAGTATCGCACTTGGTGCCCACGCTAAAACCCGTCGAACGCCCCCTCGCCCTGAGCGACCAGGTCTATCAGACCCTGCGGGCGAACGTCCGCAACGGCAAGATCCTGCCCGGCCAGGCGCTGCAGGAGGTGCAGCTGGCGGCGCAGCTCGGCGTCTCGCGCACGCCGGTGCGCGAAGCGCTCACCCGGCTCGCCAGCGACGGGCTGGTGACGGCCGACGGGCGCAGCTTCGTGGTGCCCTCGCTGACCATCGCCGACGTCGACGACATCTACGAGGTGCGCAGCCTGCTGGAGCCCGAAGCCTTGCGCCGGGTGGCGGCGCAGACCGCCAATCCGGTGGTGCGCGCGCCGATCATCAATGCGCTGGAGGCCAGCATCGCGGCGCACAAGGCGGGCGACAACGAGGCGTTCATGGACGCCAACGCGCGCTTCCGCTCGGCCTGGCTGGCCCTGGTGCCCAACCCCCGTCTGGTGCACGCGGTCGAGCTGTACGCCGACCACGTCCAGCACCTGCGCACCCTGACCCTGGGCAGCGCCAAGGTGAGGAACGTGGTGCTGGCCGGCCTGAAGCGCATCGCCAAGCAGCTCGCCGCGGGCGACGGCGACGCCGCAGCGCAGGCGATGCAGGACCATCTGCGCGAAGCCAAGCACGCCTTCGTCGTCGCCATCGGCCTCGACCACCAGACGCCGCAGGCCGCGACGAAGTGAGCGGCGGCGCCTGAACGCCGTTCGAACTCCAGGAGCAGGACCATGAGCTACAAGGCAGAGATTCCCTACGGCGCATATTGGAGCACGCCCTTCGTGCGCTGGCAGGGCAGCTTCGCGCACCTGCACAGCATCGAGTTCGCCGCGCACGTGGCGCGCCGGGAGCTGGCCAAACGCAAGATCGACCCGATGATCTTCGACTACGGCGCGCTCGGCATCTCGGTGCCGCAAAAGCACGCCTTCTACGGCCTGCCCTGGCTGATGGGCATGGCCGGTGCGGCGCAAGCCGGCGGCCCGACGCTGATGCAGGCCTGCGCCACCGGCGTGCGCACGCTCTTGGCGGCGACCCAGGAGATCGAGGTGGGCATGGCGATGACCGCGCTCGCCATCAACTGCGACCGCACCTCCAACGGCCCGCACCTGTATTACCCGAATCCCAAGGGCCCGGGCGGCACCGGCGTGGCCGAGGACTGGGTGATGGACAACTTCGGCTGCGATCCGCAAGGCGGCCATTCGATGCTCGCCACCGCCGAGAACGTGGCCAGGGATCACGGCATCACGACCGCCGAGCAGCACCAGGTGGTGCTGCGCCGCGAGGAGCAGTACCGGCAGGCGCTGGCCGACGACTCGGCCTTCCTGCGCCGCTTCATGACCCTGCCCTTCGAGGTGCCCGCAGCGAACTACCAGAAGACCGCCGCGATCTTAGACGGCGACGAGGGCGTGGGCCAGTCGACCCCCGAGGGGCTGGGGAGGCTCAAGCCGGTATTGGCGGGCGGCACGGTGACCTACGGCGGCCAGACGCATCCGGCCGACGGCAGCGCCGCCATCGTCGTCGCCAGCCGCGAGGCGGCGCGCGAACTGTCCGCCAACCCGAAGATCGCGGTGCGCCTGCACGGCTTCGGCCTGGCCCGGGTCGGCCTCGCGCGCATGCCGGAAGCCACGGTGCCCGCGGCCCGCAACGCGCTGCAACAGGCCGGTCTGGCGATCGGGCAGATGGCCGCGATCAAGACCCACAACCCGTTCGCGCTGAACGACATCTACTTCGCCCGGCAGACCGGCGCCGATCTGATGAAGATGAACAACTTCGGCTGCTCGCTGGTCTGGGGCCACCCCCAGGCGCCGATGGGCACCCGCGCCGTCATCGAACTGATCGAGGAGCTGGCCCTGCGCGGCGGCGGCTACGGCCTGTTCACCGGCTGCGCCGCCGGCGACTCGGCGATGGCGGTGGTGCTGGAAGTGGCCGATGCCTGAGCGCAGACCTGAGCATCGAACATGAACGTCTCCGACTGGATAGCGCGTCACGCCGAGGCGACGCCCGACAAGCCGGCCATCCGCTTTCCCGGACGCGAGCTGAGTTATGCGCAGCTCGCGGCATTGGTCGAGCAACTGGCCGGTGCCCTGGCGGCAAAGGGCGTGGGCCGCGGCGGCTGCGCCGCCTATCTCGGCTACAACAGTCCCGAGCTGCTGGCGCTGCTGTTCGCCTGCGCCCGTCTGGGCGCCCTGTTCATGCCGCTCAACTGGCGGCTGGCGGCGCCGGAGCACGGGACGATGCTGGCCGATTGCACGCCCAATGTGCTGTTCGTCGAGCCGCCCTTCGCCGCCCAGACCGAGGGCTTGCGTGAATCCCTGGGCGGCCTCCTGGACGGGGTCGCGCTGGTGTCGATGGGCGAGCCGCGGCCAGGCTGGCTCGCCTACCCGGAGTTCCTCGCCGCTGCCGAGCCAGCGCCGCGCGATCCGGAAGTCGGCGACGCTGGCCCGGTCCTGATCTGCTACACATCCGGCACGACCGGCAGGCCCAAGGGCGTGCTGCTGACCCAGGCGGCGCTGGCGGCCAACGCCATCAACAGCAACGACATGCACGAGCTGAGCGCAGCGGACCGCATCCTCACCACCCTGCCGCTGTTCCACGTCGGCGGCCTCAACATCCTGACCACGCCGGCGCTGGCAGCCGGGGCGAGCGTGGTGCTGCACCCGAAGTTCGACCCGGAGGCGACGCTAGCCGCCATCGAGCGCGAACGCATCAGCCTCACCGTGCTGGTG
>JAJZRT010000893.1 GCA_021802595.1 Pseudomonadota bacterium | reverse complement strand
CGTCGATTTCGGCACCGGCTATTCGTCGCTGGCCTACCTGAAGCGGCTGCCGCTCGACGAGATCAAGATCGACCAGTCGTTCGTGCGCGACGTGCTGAGCGACCCCAACGACGCCTCCATTGCGCACAGTATTCTTGCCCTGGGGCAGAGCCTGAACCTGGCCGTGGTGGCGGAAGGGGTGGAAACCGAGGCACAGCGTACCTTCCTCGCCGGCCATGGCTGCCAGGCCTACCAAGGCTACCTGTTCAACAAGCCGCAGCCGCCCGCCCTCTTCGAGGCCTGGGCGCGCACGCAACGGGTGCGCCCCGCATCCGGCCAGCCGAGCCGCGTACCGATAATGCCGCCTGCCATCCGGAGGAGCCTGCCATGATTCGCCTGCTGTTCACCCTGCTGCTTCTCGGCCTGCTGCCCGCTGCGCACGCCGCCAACGACGTCACCGTGCCGATGAAAGCCGTACGTCTCGGCGCGCACAGCTATTTCGTTCAAGGCCTGCCGGGCGCGGCCTCCAGCGAGAACCAGGGCTTCATGTCCAACGCCGGATTTGTCGTCACCCGCGACGGCGTGGTCGTTTTCGATGCCCTCGCCTCGCCGCCGCTGGCCGAAAAGCTGCTCGGCCTGATCCGCACGGTCACCCGCCAGCCGATCAGGCGGGTCATCGTCAGCCATTACCATGTCGACCACTTCTACGGCCTGCAGGTCTTCAAGGCGCAGGGGGCCGAAATCTGGGCGCACCGCGCCGCCGAAGGCGCGACCCGTACCGAGGAGGCGGCCTTGCGCCTGGCCCAGCGCAAGGAAGCCCTGTTTCCTTGGGTGGATGACAACACCCATTTGCTGGAGGCGGACCACTTCGTGGACGGCGACACCGATTTCGAAATGGGCGGCCTGCATTTCGCCCTGCGCCACGTCGGCCCGGCCCACACCCGGGAGGACCTCGCGATGCTGGTCAGGGAGGATGGCGTGCTCTACGCCGGCGACGTGGTGTTTCGCGGCCGGATTCCGTTTGTCGGCGACGCCGACAGCCGCGCCTGGATCGCCGCGCTCGACAAGCTGATCGCGGTGCACCCGAAAGTGCTCGTCCCCGGCCATGGTGCCCCCTCGCGAACGCCGCGCGCCGACCTCGTGTTCACCCGCGACTATCTACGCTATCTGCGCACCAAGATGGGCGAGGCGGCCCGCAACCTTGTCCCTTTCGATGAAGCCTACGAAAAAACCGATTGGTCGAAGTATCGCGCCATGCCGGCGTTCAACGAAGCCAACCGGGTGAATGCCTACGACCAGTATTTGCGGCTGGAGGCGGAAGGGACGGGCGAATAGGCAGCGCAGCGAAAAATGGAGACACGTTCACCGAGCCGCTCCCTGAAATTGCACCCGGCCTCGCTGTTAGCGGTCAGGCCGCAGCAACCCGATTGGCCAAACCACCTCATAAAGCGCGATAATTCGAATATATAAGAAATCATTAGAAAACTTATCCTCAATGCTTTGCCCTTCCGAAGAACTCCTGCAGAAAAACCAGGCTCTGTCGAACACCTGGCGGCGTTATCTGACGGAACCGAGTTTTGAGAGCTTCGTGGAACTGGCCGTATCCATCAACAGCTTCACCGAATTCCTGATCGACAAGGGCATCACGGCCTTGCACCACGCCAGCCACCAGCTTGAGCAGGTCACGCTCGCGCTGTTCAACAAGGATGTCGGCCACCCGCTGCCGCAGGCCGCGCTGGACGATCTGAGCGAACGCGTGCGCGCGCTGGCACGCATGACCCAGGCCCACGCCTCGGCAACGGCCGGCCTGGCCGAGCACGGCCAGGATCTGCAACACGCCCTGCCCAATGCCGTGCGGATCGGCCAGACCTGGCTGATCGCGCACAACCGGGCTGCCTGGACCGGTCTGGAGGCACAACTCGGCTATTTCGGCATGACGGCTGGATTCATCACCTGGGAACAGGCCTTGCCGGACAGCGCGGGCGTGGCACCCCTGCTGCTGCTCGACATGAGCAGCCTGCCCGAAACCGAGTGGCGAAGCCGGATCCAGGCGTTGCGGCAACGGTTCGAGATGGGCCAGCTGATCTGCCTCGGGGTACGCTCCGATTTCGAGCAGCTGCAGCAGGTGCTGGGCGGCGGCTGCGACAGCTGCCTGCTGGAAGGCACGCCGCCGCATGCCATCATCGAGCACATCATGGAGCTGAACGAGCGGCACGAGCAGGAGGCCTACCGCGTGCTGATCGTGGAGGATTCCAAGACTGCCAGCCACCTCATCCGCCGCACGCTGCAGCAAAACCAGATCGTGTCCGAGATCGTCAACGATCCGCGCCAGACGCTGAACGCGCTCAAGCAGTTCAATCCGGACCTGATCCTGATGGACATGTACATGCCCAACTGCACGGGCGTCGAGGTCGCGCGCATCATCCGTCAGCACAGTGAATTCCTCAGCATGCCCATCGTCTACCTGTCGGGCGAAACCAACGTCGCCCTGCAGGTCGACGCCATGCGGCTGGGCGGCGACCATTTCCTCACCAAGCCGTTCAATCCGGTGTTCCTCAACACCATCATCATGAGCAAGATCGAGCGCTACCGTGCGTTGCGCCGTTCGATGTACCACGACAGCCTGACCGGCCTGCTCAACCACTCCAGCGGCAAGAACACGCTCGACATGGTGCTGTCCGGCGTCGTGCACGAGGGCGGTTTTCTGTCGGTGGTGATGATGGACATCGACCATTTCAAGCAGGTTAACGACACCTACGGCCATCCCGTCGGCGACCAGGTCATCCGCAGCCTGTCGTGGCTGCTCAAGCAGCGCCTGCGCAAGCACGACATTCTCTGCCGCTACGGCGGCGAGGAATTCCTCATCGGCCTGCCGCATAC
>JAJZRT010000892.1 GCA_021802595.1 Pseudomonadota bacterium | reverse complement strand
GCCGGCTTTTCCGGCACCTCGACGGTACTGGCCGGCCAGCAGTTCGGCATTCCGCTGTTCGGCACCATGGCGCATTCCTTCATCCAGGCGCACGACGACGAGGCGCTGGCCTTCGAGCATTTCGCCCATGCCCAGCCCGACAACGTGGTGCTGCTGATCGACACCTGGGACACCGAGGTTGCGGCGCATAAGGTGGTGGCGCTGGCCCCGCGTCTGGCTGCTGCCGGCATCCGCATCAAGGGCGTGCGCATCGACTCCGGCGATCTCGCCGAGCATGCCCGCCGGGTGCGCACCATCCTCGACGCCGGGGGGCTCGGCCACGTCATCATCTTCGCCAGCGGCGACCTCGACGAGTTTGCGCTGCGCGACATGCTGGCCGCCGGTGCACCGGTGGACGGCTTCGGCGTCGGCACCCACCTGGATACGTCGAGCGATCTGCCTTACCTCGATTGTGCCTACAAGCTGCAGGAATATGCCGGCCGCGCGCGCCGCAAGCGCTCCGAAGGCAAGGCCACCTGGCCCGGGCGCAAGCAGGTGTATCGCCACCATGACGCCGACGGCCGCATGGCCCGCGATGTCGTCACGCTGGAAAGCGACGCCCAGTCGGGCGAACCGCTGCTGGTTCCGGTGATGCGCGGCGGGCGCCGGCTGGCGCAGGCATCAAGCTTGCCGGACATCCGTCGCCATGCCGCGGCAAATCTCTCTCGGCTGCCGGAACCCTTGCGCCGTCTGGAAGCCTTCGACTATCCGGTGGAAATCGCCCCTACGCTGCACGAACTCGCTGCGGAGGTCGATCGCAGCACATGAGCTTGCCAAAAGTGACTACATTGAAAACATGACGACACTCCTGCCGCTTTCCTCCGACCGTCTCTATCGCCCCTGCGATGTCGAGCGGTTCACGTTCACGACCACTGCCGAGCTCGACGACCTGACCGAGGGCATCGGCCAGATGCGCGCCATCGATGCGGCGCATTTCGGCATCGGCATGCGTCATGCAGGCTACAACCTCTACGTCATGGGGCAGCCTGGCAGCGGCAAGCGCACGCTGATCCGGCAGCTGCTCGATCATCGTGTGGACAAGGAGGCCAGGCCCGCCGACTGGTGCTACGTCCACAATTTCAGCCAGCCGCACAAGCCGCGCGTCATTCAACTGCCTGCCGGCATGGGCGCACGCCTGCAGGCCGACATGCAGCAGCTGGTGGCGGAGCTCCAGGCCACGATTCCGGCCGTGTTCGAGGGAGAGGAATACCGCCGCCGCCTGAATCAGGTCGACGAGGAATACGGCGAACGCCAGACGCAGGCGTTCGGCGAGGTGGGCGATGAGGCCGTCAAGCATGGCATCGTGCTGATTCGAACGCCGAACGGCTTCTCGTTCGCACCGGCCAAGGGTGACGAGGTGATGAGTCCGGACGACTTTGAGAAGTTGCCTGCAGAGGAGAAGACGCGTATCGAGCAGGTGATTGCCAGTCTTCAGGAGCAGTTGGAAAAGGTCATTCGCCAGGTCCATCAATGGCGGCGCGAACGCATCGAGCGCGTGCGCAAGCTCAACGAAGAGGTGGTCCTGTTCGCCACCGGTCACCAGATCGACGCCCTGCGCAGCGATTATGCGGATTACCCGGCGGTGTGCAGCTATCTCAACGAGGTGCAGCAGAACGTCATCGAGAGCATGGATGAGTTCCGCCATCCCAAGGAAGCCTTGTCCGGCCTCGCCGCACTCACCAGCGAATTGCCCAATTTCAGCCGCTTTCTCGTCAATCTTCTGGTGGGTCGGGATGGGACCAAAGGTGCACCGGTGGTCTACGAGGAACACCCCACCTACCAGAACCTGCTCGGACGGGTCGAGCACGTTTCCCAACTCGGCGCGCTGGTCACCAATTTCCTGCTGATCAAGCCGGGTGCGCTGCACCAGGCCAACGGCGGCTACCTGCTGCTGGATGCCTTCAAGCTGCTGTCGCAGCCCTTTTCATGGGAAGGCCTGAAGCGCGCGCTGTCCACTCATGAAATCCGCATCGAATCGCTCGGTCAGATGTATAGCCTGGTCAGCACCGTGTCGCTGGACCCGGAGCCGATCCCGCTGGACGCCAAGGTGATCCTGATCGGCAACCGCCTGCTGTACTACCTGCTCGCCCAGTACGACCCGGAGTTCGGCGAACTGTTCAAGGTGGCGGCGGATTTCGAGGATGAAGTCGAGCGCAGCGCGGACAACGACCTGCTGTATGCGCGCCTGATCGGGACCCTGGTGCGGCGCGACACGCTGCGGCCGTTCGATCGCGAGGCCGTGGCGCGCGTGATCGAGCACAGCGCACGCCGTGCCGAGGATGCGGAGAAACTCTCCACCCACATGGAGAGCCTGGCCGACCTGGTGCGCGAAGCCGATTACTGGGCGGCGCAGGACACGCGCGAGGTGGTGTCGCGCGCCGACGTCGAGCGCGCGATCGAGGCGCAGATCAGGCGTTCCGACCGCCTGCGCGAGCGCTCGCACGACGCCATCCTGCGCGGCATCCTGCACATCGACACCGAGGGCGAGCGGGTGGGGCAGGTGAACGGCCTGTCGGTTTTCCAGCTCGGCGACTTCAGCTTCGCCCAGCCGTCACGCATCACCGCGAACACCCGCCTGGGAGAAGGCGAACTGCTCGACATCCAGCGCGAGGTCAAGCTGGGCGGCTCGATCCACTCCAAGGGCGTGCTCATCCTGTCGTCCTTCCTGGCATCGCGCTATGCCGCCGAGCAGCCGCTGTCGCTCTCGGCCAGCCTGGTGTTCGAGCAGACCTACGGTCAGGTGGAAGGCGACAGCGCCTCGGTGGCGGAGCTGTGTGCGCTGCTGTCCTCTCTGGCGAACGCGCCGATCCGGCAGTCGCT
>JAJZRT010000891.1 GCA_021802595.1 Pseudomonadota bacterium | reverse complement strand
AAGCGCAGCCGCGCTACACGGTGAGCCTGCCGCGCGGCGGCCTGCTGCAGTCGCTCGACGTGCGCGCCGGCATGACGGTCGCTGCCGGCCAGACGCTCGCGCGCGTGAACGGATTGAGCACGGTCTGGCTCGACGTCGCGGTGCCGGAAGCCTACGCGTCCTGGGTGCATCCCGGCGTGCGCGCCGAAGCCCGGCTGGCCGGCTTCCCGGACAAGCCGATCGCGGGCCGCGTCAGCGCGATCCTGCCCGCGCTCAACGAGGCGGCGCGCAGCCTGCAGGTGCGCGTCGTGCTGCCGAATCCCGGCGGCCGCCTGCGCCCCGGGCTGTCGGCCCAGGTTCGGCTGGTCTCGGACGCGCAGGGCAGCGCGCTCGCCGTGCCGACCGAGGCCGTGATCCGCACCGGCAAGCGCGCGCTGGTCATGGTGGCCGGCGAAAACGGGCGTTTTTCACCGGTCGAAGTCGAGCTCGGCCCGGAGGTCGGCGACCGCACCGTCATCGCGTCCGGACTGGAAGAAGGCCAGAAGATCGTCGCCAGCGGCCAGTTCCTGATCGACTCCGAAGCCAGCCTCAGCGGCATCATGGCCCGCACCGAAAGCGAGGCCACGAGCGCACCCGCAGGCGTCGTCCTGCACGCGGCCGAGGCGAAGGTCGACGAGATCGACGCCAATGAAATCACGCTGACCCACGGCCCGTTCAAGACGCTGTCGATGCCGGGCATGACCATGGTCTTCCCGCTCGCCCGGCCGGAGCTGACGAAGGGCCTGAAGGCCGGCGACCGCGTCACGGTCTTCGTCCGCCAGACCGACCAGGGCCTCGTCGTCGAGCGCCTGGAGAAAGCCGGAGCCCGGCCATGATCGCGCAGCTCATCCGCTGGTCGGTCGCCAACCGCTTCCTGGTGCTGCTGGCCACGCTGTTCGCGACCGCCTGGGGCATCTGGGCGGTTAAGACCACGCCGGTCGACGCGCTGCCGGACCTGTCCGACGTGCAGGTCATCATCCGCACCAGCTACCCGGGCCAGGCGCCGCGCATCGTCGAGAACCAGGTCACCTACCCGCTTGCCACGACGATGCTGTCGGTGCCGGGGGCGAAGACCGTGCGCGGCTTTTCCTTCTTCGGCGACAGCTTCGTCTATGTGCTGTTCGAGGACGGCACCGACCTCTACTGGGCGCGTTCGCGCGTGCTGGAGTACCTCAACCAGGTGCAGGGCCGCCTGCCGGCCGGGGCGAAATCCAGCCTGGGGCCGGATGCCACCGGCGTCGGCTGGATCTACGAATATGCGCTGGTCGACCGCACCGGGCGGCACGACCTGTCCCAGCTGCGCGCCCTGCAGGACTGGTTCCTGAAGTACGAGTTGAAGACCCTGCCCAACGTGGCCGAGGTCGCCACCGTGGGCGGCATGGTCAGGCAATATCAAGTCATCCTAGACCCGGTGAAGCTCGCAAACCTGGGGATCACGCAGCGCATGGTGCGCGACGCGATCCAGGGCGCCAACCAGGAAACCGGCGGCGGCGTGCTCGAACTGGGCGAAGCCGAACTCATGGTGCGCGCCAACGGCTACCTGAAGTCGCTCGACGATTTCCGCGCGATCCCGCTCAAGCTCGTCGGCGGCGTGCCCGTCACGCTCGGCGACGTCGCGCGGATCCAGCTCGGGCCGGAAATGCGCCGCGGCATCGCCGAGCTCGACGGCCAGGGCGAAACGGTCGGCGGCGTCATCATCCTGCGCTCCGGCAAGAACGCGCGCGCCACGCTCGCGGCGGTGCACGCGAAGCTCGACGCGCTGCGCGCGAGCCTGCCGAAGGGCGTCGAGATCGTGCCGACCTACGACCGCAGCCAGCTGATCGACCGCGCCGTGGAAAACCTCAGCCACAAGCTCGTCGAGGAATTCATCGTCGTCGCGCTGGTCTGCCTCGCCTTCCTGTGGCACCTGCGCTCGTCGATGGTCGCCATCGTGTCGCTGCCGCTGGGCGTGCTGATCGCATTCATCGTGCTGCGCCACCAGGCGATCAACGCCAACATCATGTCGCTCGGCGGCATCGCGATCGCGATCGGTGCGATGGTCGACGCGGCCGTGGTGATGATCGAGAACGCGCACAAGAAGATCGAGGCGTGGCACCGCGCCCATCCCGGCGAAGCACTGGGCGGCGAGACGCACTGGCGCGTGGTGACCGACGCCGCGATCGAGGTGGGGCCGGCGCTGTTCTTCTCGCTGCTCGTCATCACGCTGTCCTTCATCCCGGTGTTCACGCTGCAGGCGCAGGAAGGCCGGCTGTTCGGCCCGCTCGCGTTCACCAAGACCTACGCGATGGCGGCGGCGGCCGGCCTCTCGGTCACGCTGGTGCCGATCCTGATGGGCTACTGGATACGCGGCAGGCTGCCGGAAGAATCGCGCAACCCCCTGAGCCGCCTGCTGATCCGCCTCTACCGGCCGCTGCTCGATGCGGTGCTCGCGCGGCCGAAGCTGACGCTGCTCGCCGCCGTCCTGGTGTTCCTCACCGCCGCGTGGCCCGCCAGCCGGCTCGGCGGCGAGTTCCTGCCGCCGCTCGACGAGGGCGACCTGCTCTACATGCCGAGCGCGCTGCCGGGTCTGTCGGCGCAGAAGGCGAGCGAACTGCTGCAGCAGACCGACCGCCTGATCAAGACCGTGCCCGAGGTGGCGCGCGTGTTCGGCAAGGCCGGCCGCGCCGAGACCGCCACCGACCCGGCCCCGCTCGAGATGTTCGAGACGACGATCCAGTTCAAGCCGCGCGACCAGTGGCGGCCGGGCATGACGCCGGAGAAGCTGGTCGAGGAACTGGACCGTACCGTCCGGGTGCCGGGGCTCACCAACATCTGGATCCCGCCGATCCGCAACCGCATCGA
>JAJZRT010000890.1 GCA_021802595.1 Pseudomonadota bacterium | reverse complement strand
CACATGGTCGCCCGCCTTGATGCCCTTGGCCCTGGCCAGTTCCTCGCCGATTTCGACGAACTGCTCCGGCTGCAGGATCGCATTGATCCGCGCGTGCTTGGTCCAGAAGTGGAAATGCTCGGTGAGCCGGTAGGTGGTGCAGACATGGGGGAACTTGTCGGGCTTGCCGAACGTCGCCCAGTCCTCCTTGAACACCCGCGCGGCCGGGTTGGCGCGTGCCAGTGCGTTCTTCGGATGCAGCGGATTGACGGCCAGCGGCGATTCCATCGGCTCGTAGTGCTCGGGAAACGGCCCTTCCGCCATCTTGTCGATCGCGAAGAAGCGCGCGACGCCTTCCGGGTTCATGATGAACGGGCTCATGCCTTCGTCCGGCGCCGAGTCGATCTTGAAGTCCGGCACATCGGAACCGCCCCACTTGCCGGTGGCCGCGTCCCACGCGATCAGCTTGCGCTTCGGATCGTATGGCTTGCCGCTCAGGTCGCAGGAGGCGCGGTTGTAGAGCACGCGACGGTTGGCCGGCCACGCATAGGCCCAGTTGAGCGTCTGGCCGATGCCGAAGGGATCGGCGTTGTCGCGCCGCGCCATCAGGTTGCCCTTCTCGCTCCAGCTGCCGGAGAAGATCCAGCAGCCGCAGCTGGTCGAGCCGTCGTCGCGCAGTTCGGCAAAGCCGTTGAGCTGTTCGCCGGTTTTCACCAGCACCTTGGTCGCGTCCTTCGGGTCGGTGACGTCCTTCAGCGCTTTGCCGGAAAACTCCTTCGCCAGTTCCTCGGGCGAAGGCGCATCGGGCTGCCGGTGCTTCCAGGTGAGGTTGAGGATGGGATCGGGGAAGGCGCCGCCGTCCTTCCTGTACAGGTCGCGCAGCCTGAGGAAGATGCCGGCCATGATTTCCTGGTCGTTACGGGCATCGCCCGGCGGCTCGGCCGCCTTCCAGTGCCACTGCAGCCAGCGGCCCGAGTTCACCAGCGAACCGTCCTCTTCGGCAAAGCAGGTGGACGGCAGCCGGAACACTTCGGTCTGGATCTTGGCCGGGTCGACGTCGTTGTACTCGCCGTGGTTCTGCCAGAACTCCGAGGTCTCCGTCGCCAGCGGGTCGATGATCACAAGGAACTTCAGCTTGGCCAGCGAACCGGACACCTTCACCTTGCACGGCGCCGAGGCCAGCGGGTTGAAACCCTGGCAGAGGTAGCCGTTCACCTTGCCCTGGCTCATGTTCTCGAACACCTGCAGCAGGTCGTAGCCCTTGTCGAGCTTGGGCAGCCAGTCGTAGCACCAGTTGTTCTCCGCGGTCGCGGCGTCGCCCCACCAGGCCTTCATGTTGCTGACGAAGAACTTGTTGTAGTTCGACCAGTAGGACAGCTGGCCCGGCCGCAGCGGCTTGAAGGCGCGCTTCTCGACGTAGGTCTTGTAGTCCTGCTCGGCGTCACCGGGCAGCGTCATGTAGCCAGGCAGCAGGTTGGACAGCAGCCCCAGATCGGTGAGCCCCTGGATGTTCGAGTGTCCGCGCAGCGCGTTCATGCCGCCGCCCGCCGCGCCGATGTTGCCAAGCAGCAGCTGCACCATGGCCCCGGTGCGGATCATCTGCGAGCCGTAGGAATGCTGCGTCCATCCCAGGGCATACATGATGGTCATGGTCTTGTCGGGCGCAGCGGTCTCGGCGAGCATCTCGCACACCTTCAGGAACGCGTCCTTCGGCGTGCCGCAGATGGTGGACACCATGTCGGGCGTGTAGCGCGAATAGTGCGCCTTCATCAGCTGGTAGACGCAGCGCGGGTTCTGCAGGCTCGGGTCGGTGACCACATAGCCGTCCGCCCCGATCTGATAGCCCCAGCTGGACTTGTCGTAGCTGCGCTTTTCCGGGTTGTAGCCGGAGAAGATGCCGTCATTGAACGCGAAGTCGTCTTTCACCAGAAACGTGAAGTCCGTGTAGTTCTTGACGTACTCATGGTGAATCCTGCCGTGCGTGAGCAGATAGTTGATCACGCCGCCGAGAAAGGCGATGTCGGTGCCGGCGCGGATCGGCGCGTAGTAGTCGGATACCGCGGCCGAGCGCGTGAAGCGCGGGTCGACGACGACCAGCTTCGCCTTGCGATGGGCCTTCGCTTCGGTCACCCACTTGAAGCCGCAGGGGTGGGCTTCGGCAGCATTGCCGCCCATGATCAGAACCAGGTCGGTGTTCTTGATGTCAACCCAATGGTTGGTCATCGCACCGCGGCCAAACGTCGGGGCAAGACTTGCCACCGTCGGGCCGTGTCAGACACGCGCCTGATTGTCGAATGCGAGCATCCCCAGGCTGCGCGCGATCTTCTGCGTCAGGTAGCCGGTTTCGTTGCTGGAAGCAGAGGCGGCGAGCATGCCGGTCGTCACCCAGCGGTTGACCGTTTCGCCCTTGTCGTTTTTGGCGATGAAGTTCCTGTCGCGATCGTCCTTCATCAGCTTCGCGATGCGGGTGAAGGCGTCGTCCCACGAAATCGGCTGCCATTCCTTGCTGCCCGGTGCACGGTATTCTGGGCGCGTGAGCCGGTTCGGGCTGTGCACGAAATCGAGCAGGCCGGCGCCCTTGGGACAAAGCGTGCCGCGGTTCACCGGATGGTCCGGATCGCCCTCGATATGCATGATCTCGCCATGGGCATTCTTGGCCTTGTCACCCAGGCTGTAGATCAGGATGCCGCAGCCGACCGAGCAATAGGGACAGGTGTTGCGGGTTTCGGTGGTGCGCGCGAGCTTGAACTCGCGCACTTCCGCGAGCGCCTCGCCGGGGGCGAAGCCCAGTGCGACGAGACTGGAACTGCCGACCCCCGCCGCGCACAGCTTGAAGAACTGCCGTCGTGTGATCTGCATGTCGGTCCTCCGTTCTTATCGA
>JAJZRT010000889.1 GCA_021802595.1 Pseudomonadota bacterium | reverse complement strand
TCCAGAAAATGAATGCGATTGCACTGGAAACTGGAGGATTCGGCAAGGCCTCAGGGGCCATCAGCCCGCGCCGGGACAGGGGCGGGCTGATTGTTCAGGACCGACTACTTAATGGTTATTTTTTGGCATTGATCTAGAATTGCTGCGGCAGCGCTGATTCCCGCGCATCAACCGCACCGAAAGAACCATGACCAGCAAGCCGTACAAGCATCTCGCCTCCGACCTCGTCAAGGCCGGCATCGACGCCTTCCGCATCCTCAAAGGCTTCTGCGCCGGTGGCGGGGGAGGTCTGCGGTGGTTACCAATGGAGGCTGTCGCCGAGGTAGAGTCTTCGAGCTTGCGCAATCAGGAGTTGGGCGAATGTCGCATGAACACGCCTGTCTCTCGCCTCGTTCGCATCGGCCAGTGTCGAGCGTTTGATTTCCTGGCGAAACCCCATGAGGTAGAGCTTGGCAGAATGCGCCGACAGGCAGACCTCGATGTAGCGCAGGCTCTCGCGGTAAGTCAGTTGCGCAAATGCCATTACGCGGAACTGCTCGGCTCAGGTCATCGATTTGACGTAGCGATCGCCATCGTGGCGATCGACGATGCGATGAAAAGTCTTCTAGGGTAGAAAGTCCATGAGCTGGGCGAACAACGTCTTGCCGAGGTTCATCGGCGTCTCCGGCGAAAACAAAGCCAAAAGACTGCCTCATCGGCAATTTGTCGTTCAAATCGGAGACACCACCAAAACCTCCGAATGCCGCTCCAGTTCTTGGTTCCAAGCTCATGGATATCGTTTTAACCAGACACTACTGACTCTAGCTATCTTGCGTAAACGGCCCCATGCCGAAGCGGGCAGCCGCCAGCAAGTTGCTTTGAAATTGCCCTTTTTTCAATTCGCATTTCGACTCTTTATGACCCATCGGATACTCCTGAAGGCGACGCGCGTCGCCATGTCTTCTGCATTGTTCGGACTTGTAGGCCAAGTGTGGGCCGACGCCAACGAACCTAATTCGTATGCCGTCGCACGCATCCTGGCTTCTAACGACAAGGCACAAATCGAATCGCTGCTCAAGTCTGAAGCCGTGATTCACCCCGCCGATGAACAAGGCTGGATGCTGAGGTCCATTGATGGCAGGATTGGAGCGCTCTCCGCCGATATTCTGCGTTCCTGGATGTCCAGCGACGCCTTTCGCGCGTTGCCCCCTAGCCGCCGTGACGGACTGATTCTGCAACTAGCCTTTCCCAGCAATGCAGTGGTTGCTCGGATTGAAAAAGGCTCTCCTGACGACGATTTTTATGCGCTCGTGCGAAAGGATGTGGCAGAACGTGCCGCCCTGGCAAAACTGGTGCTCAACAGCGATGCGGCTTACGCCAAAAAGATCGGGCCGCGACTACTCTTGGCGGCTGCGGGACAAGCCAACGTTCCGATGATCGATATGCTGCTTGCGGCAGGAATCAAGCCGGTCGAGAACGCCATCGGTTTGGCACTGATGTCTCGTGCGGCGCAGAAGGATCAATACCGTACCGCCTTGGCCTCAGCGGACGACCAGTGGGACGTTATCAAAAAGCTGCTCGCCGCGAAGGCTAACGTAAACGCGACGACCCGAGGCGTTTCAACGCTGTATCTGGCAATGACAAGCGTATTCACAACACAGTCCTGTGAAATCGACACCCGGCAGCCGCTGCCGTTGGATTCCGGCGGCGGGTTGGGTGGTACGCCCCGCAGTCGGTCAGAACGATGTGCCGTGGGTTCCGAGCATTTCGGTGAAAAGAAGATGGCGCTGGACATCCTTGAGCGGTTGCTCAAGCAAGGAGCGACCCTTCAAGACGACTTTCCGTCGTATGTTGGTCGGCCGGCGGACTGGGCCAAAGCAAACGGATTGGAAGAGGCCATTCCATTGCTGCAGAAGTACAAGATCCCCTTGTAATGGAAAGAAACCCGTTTGCGTGCCGACGTTTTCAGTTTGAACATGACTTCCAGCCAGACGCCTTTGCCGGTTACCGAAGACGGCTTTCCGATACTCGATGTGCTCCACCTGCAAGCGTGTCCGGAATTTTGTGTAAACGGGGTTTGGGTTAAAGCGTGTTCATCCGGTCTTCGAACTGCATGCTAAAGCGAGTCAGCGCGGCCTTCCAGTCCCGGATGGGCATCGTCCATTTCCGGCTGATGTTGCGCAGCGCCAGGTAGGACAGTTTGAGCAGCGCGTCATCGCTCGGAAACGAGCCTCGGTTCTTGGTGATCTTGCGCAGGCTCATGTTCACCGACTCGATCGCGTTAGTCGTGTAAATAACCTTGCGGATCTCCGGCGGGTAGTCGAAGAACGGGATGATTCTCGGCCAGTTACGGCGCCAGGACTAGCTTGATGAATCTAGGCTACGCTCTACCCCCCTCCGACCAGATATCGACCAGACAGCAAAAAGGCCAACCTCTCGAGGTTGGCCTTTTTGCTTGCAGATCAACAACCTGCCGGAATTCGATGTGGAGCGGGCGATGGGAATCGAACCCACGGCATCAGCTTGGGAAGCTGAGGTATTACCATTATACGACGCCCGCTCTGGAAGGCCGGATTGTACGCACAGCGGGGGCGGAGGGCAACCGGGAGGCGTGGTAAACTCGACGCCCACGTGTTTTTTGCTGGCGATGCCATGTCTTCTGCTGCGTCCACTTCCGTGTCCATGTCCGCGTCCCTTTCGCTCACGATCAACGGCGAGGCTCGCGCCCTCGCGGCGCCGGCAACGGTGGCCTCGCTGCTCGAATCGATGGGCCTGGCGGGCAAGCGGGTGGCTGTCGAGCGCAACGGCGACATCGTGCCCCGCGGGCTGCACGCCACCACGGCACTGGCCGACGGCGACCGGCTGGAGATCGTGGTCGCGGT
>JAJZRT010000888.1 GCA_021802595.1 Pseudomonadota bacterium | reverse complement strand
ATTTCCTCGTCCGCATCTTCGACGAGGTGATCAAGGCCGGCGCCAGGACCATCAACGTGCCCGACACCGTCGGCTACAGCATTCCGGCCTTGTGGGGCGAGCGCATGAAGCAGCTGATCGAGCGCGTGCCCGGCGCGGACAAGGTCATCTGGTCGACCCACTGCCACAACGACCTCGGCATGGCGGTCGCCAACTCGCTCGCCGCGGTGATGAACGGCGCACGCCAGGTCGAGTGCACCATCAACGGGCTCGGCGAGCGCGCCGGCAACGCCTCGCTGGAGGAGATCGTGATGGCGGTGCGCACCCGCCGCGACGTGTTCCACTGCGACACGCGCATCGACGCCACCCAGATCGTGCCGGCCTCCAAGCTGGTCTCCACCATCACCGGCTATCCGGTGCAGCCGAACAAGGCCATCGTCGGCGCCAACGCGTTCGCGCATGAATCCGGCATCCACCAGGACGGCGTGCTGAAGCACCGCGAGACCTACGAAATCATGCGGGCCGAAGACGTCGGCTGGAACGCCAACCGGCTGACGCTCGGCAAGCTCTCCGGTCGTGCCGCGTTCAAGAGCAAGCTCGCCGAGCTTGGCATCGTGCTCGAGACCGAGGAGGCGCTCAACACCGCGTTCGTCCGCTTCAAGGACCTCGCCGACAAGAAGCGCGAGATCTTCGACGAGGACCTGCAGGCGCTGGTTTCAGACGAGGGCTATGCCACCGAGCACGAGCGCTACAAGCTGGTGTCGATGAAGGTGTGCTCGGAAACGGGCGAGACGCCGCACGCGAAGCTGGTGTTCACCGACGACGGCGCCGAGAAGCAGGCCGACGGCCTGGGCTCGGGCCCGGTCGACGCCACCTTCAAGGCGCTCGAATCAGTGGTCAACAGCGGTGCCGACCTGCTGCTGTATTCGGTCAACAACATCACCAGCGGCACCGATGCGCAGGGCGAGGTGACCGTGCGGCTGGCGCAGGACGGCCGCGTGGTCAACGGCCAGGGTGCCGACACCGACATCGTGGTGGCCTCGGCCAAGGCCTACCTGCATGCGCTCAACAAGCTGCACAGCAAGCGCGAGCGCGCGCATCCGCAGGTGTGAGAAAAACCACACGGACAGGCCCCGGCGGGCATGTCCGCGTGTCTTCCCGCCCTCCCTTGTTGACCGGGCGTAAGCAACCCGGTTAGGCTCTCGCACATGAACGCGCAACACGTCGTTGCTTCCGCAACCTTCTTCGTCAAACGACTGTGGCAGGGGATCCCGTCTCCTTGTCGCAGTCCGCTCCTTTTCTAACGCACTTTTCACGGGGCACTGCGGGTCTGACCGCCTTGCTCTCCGTTTGCCGACGACCCGCCGTAGCCCCCTCAGGGTCTCCCGTCATGGCAAACGATACACAAAGCAGGTTGGTCAATCAGGATGTGCTGGTCGGCGTGATCTTTGCGCTGCTTGCGGCAGTCGGCTTCTCGGCCAAGGCCATTCTGGTCAAGCTGGCCTACCTCGACCGCGTCGATGCGGTAACGCTGCTGGCCCTGCGCATGGCGTTCTCGGTCCCGTTCTTCATCGGCGTCGCACTGTGGGCCCGGCGCCAGCATGCCGAGCCGCTCAGCCGCCAGGATCGGATTCTTGTCGTGATCCTGGGCTTGATCGGCTACTACCTGTCCAGTTTTCTGGATTTCCTCGGCCTGCAATATATCTCTGCCGGGCTGGAACGGCTGATCCTGTTCCTCTACCCGACGATGACGGTGATCCTGTCGGCGCTGCTCGCGCGGCGCGCCATCAGCCGGCCGGTCATGGGGGCGATGGCGGTCTGCTATGCGGGCATCGTTCTGGTCTTCGTCCACGACGCCGGGGCGATGTCGCACGGGGTCGTGCTGGGGGCGTCGCTGGTGTTCGCCAGCACGCTCTCGTATTCGGTCTACCTGGTGGGCGCGGGACACGCCATCGAGCGGATCGGCGCAGCACGCTTCACCGCCTGCGCGATGATCGTGGCGACGGCCGCCAGTCTGCTGCAGTTCGCGGTCACGCATCCGCTCGACGCGCTCGACGTGCCGGCGCGGGTCTACGAACTTGCCCTGGCGATGGCGGTTTTCTCCACGCTCCTGCCGGTGTTCCTGCTGTCGCACGCCATCCGCCGCATCGGTTCCGGCAGCACCTCGCTGATCGGTTCCATCGGTCCGGTCAGCACCCTCGCCATGGCCTACGTGTTCCTGCAGGAGCGCGTGTCCCCCCTGCAGGCCGCCGGCTCAGCGCTGGTGCTCGCCGGGGTGGTCATCGTCAGCCTGCACAGCCGGCGCGGGGGAACGTGATGCAGTCCAGGCCTGGCGCGACGGCGCGCTGAACTTCGCGTAGAAGATCGCGGCGAAGAAGAACGCGACCGACAGCGTGAGCTCGCCGCCGGCGAGCCAAGCCGACGCGCCCTTGTCCGACCAGGCGCGCGCCACGCCCTCGGTGAAGTAGGCCAGCACCAGCATCGGCGCCCATTGATAGGTATAGCGGCGGCCTTTCAGGATGCCCATCAGCGGCAGCAGCAGCGGCAGGGCCTTCAGCACCAGCAGGGAGCCTCCCGGGCGGATCGGCGCCAGCCACAGCTCCCACGCCACGCAGAGGAAGATCAACGCGATCAGGCTCGCGCTCGCGATGTGTTGAAGGGTTTTCATGCGGATGCGGCGAGTTTGGTGGCGGTTTCGGCCAGCCGTTTGCCCAGCGCGAGGCACAGCGTGCGCTCGTCGTCGGTGAGCGGGCGGTCGTCGTTGGGGCCGGCCCAGTGGCTGGCGCCGTAGGGCGTGCCGCCGCTTTGGGTGGTGGTGACCTCGGGCAGCGTGTAGGGCAGGCCGACGATCAGCATGCCGTGGTGCAGCAGCGGCAGCATCATG
>JAJZRT010000887.1 GCA_021802595.1 Pseudomonadota bacterium | reverse complement strand
CATGACCGAATGGCTCGGATGAAACCCGGCTGGATACTCCTCTGCGCGGCATGGCTAGGTGCCGGTGCGGCGCAGGCCGCGCCGCCCGGCGGCGACCCGGACTGGGGACAGTTGCGTCGCGACGTCGATGCCGAGGCACGCCGCCCGGGCGGCAACGGCGGTTTCGAAGCGCGCCGCGAGGCAATCCGTGCGCGGGCGCGGGCGCGCTTTGCGGAAGCCGATGCCAACGGTGACGGCCAGCTTAGCCGCGAGGAGATGGGGCGCCTGCGACCCATGCTGGCCAGGCATTTCGACCGCATCGATGCCAACGGAGATGGACTGGTGAGCCAGCAGGAATTGGCTGATGCCTTGCGCCGGCTGCAACAGATGCGGCGCGAAAACCTCAAGCGGGTGCCGCCCGAGCGCGCACCCTTACGATGAAAGGATTTTCCATGCATACACTGAAACTCACTCTGGCCACTGGTGCGGGCCTGCTAGTCATGGCCGCATGGCTGCATGCCGGCGACGCTGCCGCGCGCGAGCGCATGCGCAGCGGCACCTGGCAGAACAGCCATGGCGGCAGCGGCACCTATCAACGCAGCACCGTGCGCGAACGCGGCAGCCTCTCGCGCGACACTCAGTGGCAGAATGCCAACGGCCGCAGCGGGTCGGCCTCGCTCGATCGCAGATACGACCGCACGGCCGGCACCTGGTCGTCCGACCGCAGCATCACCAACGGCAACGGCGATACGGCCAGCTGGAGCAAATCCGGCCAGAAAACCGACGCCGGCGCCGTCGTCCATGGCGAGGGCACGAATTTTCGCGGCCAGGACGTGAGCATGGACCGCAGCATCACCAGGAACGACGACGGCAGCCGCTCGGTGGAAACCACCCGCGTCAACGAAACCACCGGCAAGAGCCTCAGCACCGACAACACCGTGACGCCGACAGGGGATGGCTGGACCCGTTCCGGCAGCTACACCACCGGCAGCGGCAAGACCGGCACCACCTCGGGGAGCCTGACGCGCACCGATGCGGGCTACACCCGTTCGAGCAGCGCGACCAACAGCGAAGGCCAGACCGCGAGCCGCACGGTGGAGGTGACGCACGCCTACGGCAGCGCCACGCGCAGTGTTACCTCGACCGGTTTCAACGGCGAAACGCACAGCCACAGCAGCACGGTCACGCCGACGCCGTGATGCCATGCGCGATGTGCTGATCGTCGCAGGGCTGTGCCTCGTTTTTGCCTACGTGCTATCGAGCCTGACATGAGGATGCTGTTCTGGATCGCCGTCTGCTTTCCCGTGCTGGCGTTCGCCGGCATGGGCGAGGATGATGCACGGCACCTGCTGCTGCGCACCGGCTGGGCGGCCACGCCGCAGCAGGTTGCGGTCTACGCGCAATGCTCGCGTGCCGAAGCCGTCGACCGGCTGCTCGACGCCACGCATCGCGACGCGGCGACGCCGCTGCCGGCAGACCTGAAGGACTTCACGCCGCCGCCGCGCCGACGCGGCGAGCCGAGCGAAGCGGAACGCAAGGCATTCCAACGCGAGCAGATATGGCTCGGGCTGGAAATGCGTAGCTGGTGGTTTGCCGAAATGCTTGCCACCGACAGTCCGCTTACCGAAAAGATGACGCTGTTCTGGCACAACCATTTCGTGTCCAGTCAGCAAAAGGTGCGTTTCCCCAAGCTCCTGGTCGATCAGAACCGGCTGCTGCGGCAACAGGCGCTCGGCAATTTCGGCACGCTGCTGCACGCGATCGCGCGTGATCCCGCCATGGTGCTGTACCTGGATTCGGCACAGAACCGCCGCACCGCGCCGAACGAGAATTTCGCGCGAGAACTGATGGAGTTGTTCACCCTTGGCGAAGGACAGTATGGCGAGCGCGATGTGAAGGAAGCCGCGCGCGCCTTCACCGGCTGGAGCATCGACCGCCAGACCGGCACCTTCCGTTTCTACCGCTTTCTGCACGACGACGGCGACAAGACCGTGCTCGGCAGAACGGGGCCCTTCGATGGAGACGACGTGCTCGACATCCTGCTCGCGCAACCGGCGACGGCGGAGTTCCTTACCCGCAAGCTGTGGCGCGAATTCGTTTCGCCCGATCCGGACGCGGCCGAGGTGAAGCGTCTCGCCGGCGTGTTGCGGCAGTCGCACTACGCCATCCGCCCCTGGTTGCGCGCTATGCTGCTGTCGCCGGCATTCTGGGCGCCGGCCCATCGCGGTGCGCTGGTGAAGTCGCCGGTGGAGTTCCTGCTCGGGCTGGTCGAGACGCTGGACGTGTCGGGCGTCGATCCGGGCGTGCTCGCGCTGGGGTCGCGCCAGCTTGGGCAGGATCTGTTCGCGCCGCCCAACGTGAAAGGCTGGCCTGGGGGCGACGCGTGGATCAGTTCGACCACGCTGCTCGTGCGTCGGCAGATGGTCGAGCGGCTGTTTCGCACCAACGAAACCGGTCGCGGCGACGCGATGCGGCCAATGCCGGCTGCCGACCGGGATGGGCGCATCGCGCAGCGTCTCGCACTCGGCATGGGCGCCTTCAGCGTCGATGCCGGCGTGCTCGGCGGTATCGGACGCGACGAAGCCGCCGCGCGGTCCCGCTTCGCCAAGCTGACGCTGGCAGTGCCGCCGGCGGGCGATCTCGCCGCGCGCGACCGGCGCGGCTTCCTGCAGGCGCTGGCGCAGGACGCGGCGTTCCAACTGAAATGAAGGAGAGCGAGTGATGCAGCGACGCGATTTCCTGGCTGCCCTGTCTGCGCTGACGCTCCATGGCTTCGCCCCCGCAGCGCGCGCCGTCTCCGACGAGCGCTACCGCAACCTGCTGATCCTGATCGAGCTGAAGGGTGGCAACGACGGACTCAATACCCTGGTTCCCTATGCCGACCCG
>JAJZRT010000886.1 GCA_021802595.1 Pseudomonadota bacterium | reverse complement strand
CCGATGGAACCAGCTCTTCGAGGGTGACCATTTCCAGCCGGTACTGGTGCGGGGCAGGCGGTTTGAGCATGCCCTCGATTCAAACACAAAGCCCCCAGCTCGTGGGGGCTTTGTCAGCAGTCTGAGGCCGGGTTTCCCCGGCCTTTTTCATTCGGACCAGACTCGCTTTACGCGGCCTGCACCGGAATCGCCTGGCGCGTGTCCATGATGCGGTTGTCCGCGTCCACGTAGACCAGCTCCGGCGCATAGCGGGCCAGTT
This sequence comes from Pseudomonadota bacterium, assembly GCA_021802595.1. The sequence goes on along the minus strand of JAJZRT010000886.1, from coordinate 2,608 downwards.
CGATCTCGTTGTAGGTCGCGTAGGTGGCAATGATGACGAGGTCGCCCGGATTCGCCTTGTGCGCGGCGGCGCCGTTCACCGAAATGAGCCCGGAATCGCGCGCGGCACGGATGGCATAGGTCGTGAAACGCTCGCCATTGGTGATGTTGTAGATCTGGATCTGCTCGTACTCGTGGATGTTGGCCGCGTCCAGCAGGGCTTCGTCGATCGCGCACGAGCCTTCGTAATGCAGCTCGGAATGCGTGACGGTCGCCCGGTGCAGCTTGGACTTGAGCATCGTTCTTTGCATGACGGTGCCCTCAGGAATATAAGAAAGAACTCATATTATAAAACCTCAGGGCGGATTGCCCAAGCCGAAATCGAGGTTGTCGATCAGCCGGGTCGTGCCCAGCCAGGCGGCGCCCAGCACGACCAGGTGGCGGCTGTCGGGCGTTGGCGCCGCGAGCGTGGCGGCCTCGCGCAGCTCGACGTAATCGACGCGCCAGCCTGCCATATTGAGGTGGCGCCGCGCGGTGGCGGCCAGCGCCGCGAAATCACGCTCGCCGGCCTGCACCGCAGCCACGATGGCGGCGAGTTCGCGCTGCAGCTGCGGGGCCTGCCTGCGCTCGGTTTCCGACAGGTAGCCGTTGCGCGAGCTCAGCGCCAGGCCGTCGGCCTCGCGCAGGGTGGCACCGGCCACGATGTCGATCGGCAGGTTGAACTGCGCGACCATCTCCCGGATGACCTGCAGCTGCTGGAAATCCTTGCTGCCGAACACCGCCACGCGCGGCTGCACCAGGTTGAAGAGCTTCAGCACCACGGTGGCGACGCCGCTGAAATGGCCGGGGCGGAAGGCGCCGCAGAGATCGTTGGCCATGGCCTCGGGCACCTGCACAGTATAGGTCTGTGGCTGAGGGTACATCTCGGCGACGTCTGGCGCGAACACGAGGTCGCAGCCGGCGGCGTCGAGCTTCCCGCAGTCGGCGGGGAGGGTGCGCGGATAACGCTCGAAATCCTCGCCCGCGCCGAACTGTAGCGGATTGACGAAGATGCTCGCGACCACGGGGCGGCCGTGCTGCTTCGCCAGTTCGACCAGCGATACGTGCCCCGCATGCAGGTTGCCCATGGTCGGCACCAGCGCCGTGCCGGTTTGCCCGGCGAGCGCGGCACGCAGATCGGCGACGGTATGGACGACCTGCATCAGAACGCGTGTTCGACCGCGGGGAAGCTGCCGTCCTTCACCGCGGTGACATAGGCGCGCGCGGCCGCCTCGATGCCGTCGGCGCCGGCCAGGAAGTTCTTCGAGAATTTCGGCGCGCGCGGATACAGGCCCAGCATGTCGTACAGCACCAGCACCTGGCCGGAACAGTCGGCGCCGGCGCCGATGCCGATGGTGGGGATGGTCAATGTTTCGGTGACGGCCCGGGCCAGGGCCGCGGGCACCATCTCCAGCACGATGAGGCCGGCGCCGGCGGCTTCCAGTGCACGGGCGTCGGTGATCAGCTGCGCGGCGGCCGCCTCCTCGCGTCCCTGCACCCTGTAGCCGCCGAGCTGGTTGACCGACTGCGGCAGCAGGCCGACGTGTGCGCAGACCGGAATCCCGCGCTGGGTCAGGAAGGCGACGGTGTCGACCATCACCGCGCCGCCTTCCAGCTTGACCATGTGGGCGCCCGCCGCCATCAGCCGTGCGGCGGCGGCAAACGCGCGCTCGGGCGAGGGCTGGTAGCTGCCGAAGGGCAGGTCGGCGACGATGAAGGCGCGCTCGGTACCGGCGGCGACGCAGCGCGTGTGATACGTCATCTCGGCGAGCTTCACCGGCAGGGTCGAGGCGTGGCCCTGCACCACCATGCCGAGCGAATCGCCGACCAGCAGCACCTCGACGCCGGCGGCATCGAGCACGCGCGCGAAGCTGGCGTCGTAACAGGTGAGCACGGCGATTTTCTCGCCGCGTTCGCGCAAGGCCCTGAGCGTGGACAGCGTCACCGCCATGTTCAGGCCGCCCGGCTGAAGAATTCGCGCGGACCGCGCATCTTGTCCATGCGCTCCAGCAGCAGCTCGAAGTCGGCTTCGCTCTGCGCGAAGTTGAGGTTGCCGGTGTTGACGATGAGCAGCGGCGCCGCTTCGTAGCGGTGGAAGAACTCGCTGTAGCTGTTGGCCAGCCGCTGCAGGTAGTCCGCATCCATGCCCTGCTCGAATTCGATGCCGCGGCGGCGCACGCGCTCCTGCAAGGCGTCGATCGGCGCCTGCAGGTAGATCACCAGATCGGGCGTCGGCGCCTGCGGGGCGAGGTCGGCATACACCTTCTGGTACAGCTCGAACTCGTCGTCGTCGAGGTTGAGGCGCGCGAACAGCATGTCCTTGTCGATCAGGAAATCCGACACGGTACCGGCGCGGAACAGGTCGCCCTGTGCGAGATCGCGCAACTGGCGCGTGCGGTCGAACAGGAAATGCAGCTGCGTCGGCAGCGCGTAGCGTTTCGGCTCCTGGTAGAAGCGCGGCAGGAAGGGGTTGTCGCCGGCGTTCTCCAGCAGGGTGTCGGCACCCAGGTGCTCGGCCAGCTTGTGGGTGAGGCTGGTCTTGCCGGCACCGATCGGGCCTTCGACGACGATGTAGCGGTAGCGGGAAAGAC
>JAJZRT010000885.1 GCA_021802595.1 Pseudomonadota bacterium | reverse complement strand
ACACGAAGTCCCTGCCGGCAAGAGGCGCCTCCTTTCCGACGCCCCGTGAGCGAAGCCGGCGCAGCAGCCAGACCGCCAGCAGGCCCAGTCCGCTGCCGAGGTAGAGGAATGCAGCCAGGGAAAGCGGGCCGAAACCGGCAAGGAGCCGCTTTGAAAGCGGCGCGCTCGCGCCGAACAGCGCGGCGGCGAACAGGGCGAGCAGGGCGAAGCGCTGGATTTCCCGGTTGATCATGGGGGAAGAGTCTCCGGACGAGGCTGGGACATCATGGCCGCACCGCGCGGCTGGGGGAGATCATGCACCGGACCGGCCTGGTTCGGGCGGGCTGCACCCGGTGACCAGGCTGAACGCCGGGTGCAGCCATTCCAGTCGGGCATTGCCGCATCGGGCAGACCGGTCGGCGGCCTATTTGCGGGCGATTTTGCCGCCGGCCGCCTTCCAGGCCTCGAGGCCGCCTTCGAGGTAGCGGGCCTTGACGCCTGCAGCCTGCAGCCGGTCGACCACGGTGTTCGATACCGCGCCGCCGCGCACGCAGTAGACCACCACGTCGAGCGTGCGCGGGACGGCGCCGATCCAGGCGTCGATCTTGTCGGGGTTCTTCCACAGCGCGCCGGGGAGGGTCTCATTGGATGCGGCGTAGTCGGCCTCGCGCCGCACGTCGAACACGAGCGTGGCGTCGGGATCGAGCTTCGCGGGCTTGATCGTGCGCGCCAGTTCCTCGCATTTTTCGTTTGGATGGGCACAACCGCAGCGCGCGGGTGCCTGGATGATCTTGGGTTCCATAAAGCCCTCACATAAAGAATGAATAAGCCAGCCCGAGCAGGGCGCACACGCCGATGACCTTCATGATGCCGGCCTGGTATTTCCACAGGGCGACGAAGGCGGCGACGGCGACGACGACGGCGATCGCATCGAGGCCGCCGGCGAAGGGCGCGTCTGCCGTGGCGTGCGGCCAGAAGGCGTGCCAGGCGAAGAATACCGCCAGATTGAGGATCACGCCGACCACGGCGGCGGTGATGCCGGTCAGCGGCGCGGTGAATTTGAGCTCGCCGCGCGTGGCTTCCACCAGCGGCGCGCCCGCCAGGATGAAGAAGAACGAGGGCAGGAAGGTGAAGAAGGTCGCCACCGTCGCCCCCGCAAAGCCGGCGGCCATCGGGTTGTCCGCCACGCCCTTGGCCACGCCGCCCAGATAGCCGACCCAGGTGACCACCATGATGAGCGGCCCTGGCGTGGTTTCGCCCAGCGCCAGGCCGTCCATCATCTGCGGCCCAGTGAGCCAGCCGTAATGCTCGACGCCGCCCTGGTACACGTAGGGCAGCACCGCATACGCGCCGCCGATGGTGAGGAAGGCCGCCCGGGAGAAGAACGCGCCCATGTCGGCGAGCGCAGGTTCGCCGCGCAGGGCGAGCAGGGCCGCCAGCCAGATCAGCACGAAAATCAGCGTGGTGGCAGCGAATCTGCCCCATGAGAACCGGGCGTGCGCGGGCGGCGGCGTGTCGTCGTCGAGCAGGGCTGCGCCGTAGTGCCCGTGGCTTGCGCCATGGCCGCCACCGATCCTGAATTGGTGCGGGGCCAGCTTGCCGCCCAGGCCGCCGAGGAGCGCCGCAGCAAGCACGATCCAGGGGAAGCCGATGCCGAACACGAAGATGCCGATGAAAGCCAGCGCAGCCATGGCCCACAGCACTGCGTTCTTCAGCGCGCGGCTGCCGATGCGCCAGGCGGCGAACAGCACCACCGCCACCACCGCCGGCCGGATGCCGTAGAAAATTCCCTGCACGATCGGCACGTTGCCCCACGCGAGGTAGAGGGCGGCCAGCCCCGACAGCAGCAGAAAGGATGGCAGGAAGAACAGCAGGCCGGCGATGACCCCGCCCCGCACGCCGTGCATCAGCCAGCTGATGTAGATCGCCAGCTGGGTCGCCTCGGGGCCGGGCAGCAGCATGCAGTAGTTGAGCGCGTGCAGGTAGCGGTGTTCGGAAATCCAGCGACGCTTCTCGACCAGTTCGTGGTGCATCATCGCGATCTGCCCGGCAGGGCCGCCGAAGCTGATGAAGCCGAGCTTGAGCCAGTAGGGGAAGGCGCTGCCCAGGGTGACGGGCGCAGGGCGTGTGTTGCGTGCGGTGTCCAGGAAAAATGCTCCAGGCTGAGATGGATAAGACCAGACTTGGACGGGACACCGTCTTGCGGGTGAGCGGCTCACCCTGGCGCCGGGGGCTGGTACCCCGACGGGTGTGATTCTAGCGGACTCTTGCTCAGGCCGGCGAACCCGCCGACCCCAGCACGAACGCCTTGAACGCCTGCGCGACCGGCGACAGCCGCTTGTCGGCGCGATGCACCACGTACCAGTGGCGCATGATGGGGAAGCCCTCGACGTTCAGCACCGCCAGACGCTTCAGCGCCAGTTCCATTTCCAGCGTCTGGCGGGACAGGATGCCAAGCCCCAGCCCGGCCTGGACCGCCTGGCGGATCGCCTCGTTGCTGCTCATTTCCATGCTGCTGCGGATTTCCAGGCCGCGCGCGGCGAAGAAGCGTTCCATCGCCGCGCGCGTGCCCGAGCCCGCCTCGCGCACCAGGAAAGACTCGGCCGCCACCCGTTCAAGCGTCACCTTGCGCTTGCCCGTCAGCGGGTGGTCGGGTGGGGCGATGACCACCAGCGGGTTGTCCATGAAGCGCGTCGCCGAGAGTTCCAGCTCCGCCGGCACCTGGCCCATGATCGCGAGATCGATGCGGTTGCTGGCCAGCAGATCGAGCACCTCGGCGCGGTTCGAGACGTCGAGGTGCACGGCCACGCCCGGATGGCTGCCGCGGAAGCGCGCCAGGATGCCGGTGGCGACGGCGTTCACCGTCGAGGTCACCGCCAGCCTGAGATTG
>JAJZRT010000884.1 GCA_021802595.1 Pseudomonadota bacterium | reverse complement strand
TGGCCAGAACCAGCGCCTCGCCGATGCGTTGGCGCACGAAACATGCGCCACGCTGGCCATCGTTCAGCCGGCAGTCGCGCGGGCACAGGTCGCACTGGATGCGGCCGTCCGCGAGCCGGTGCCAGTAGCGGGCGGGGTAGGCGGCGCTCATGGGGCCGTTGCGGCGGCGCGGGCAGGGGCCTCGCTCCACTTCTGCACCGTGTAGCGCGAAAGCCGCACCGACTGGTGCCAGAAGTCCGCAGGCAATCCGGCCTTGCGCTTCAGATGGAACAGGAACTGGCCGGGTTCCGGCAGCTGCTCCCACACCTGCGGCAGGAAGGTGGCACGGTTGCGGCCGAATTCCAGCACAACTCCGTCTATGCCCGGGCGCAGAACCGATCGCACATGCTGTTCATCGGTGGCCACCAGAGGCTCGGCGGCAGAGAGCAGCGATATCTCGATCGCCGTGTCCGGGTATTCGTGCCGGGTGAGGGGCGCGAAGCGGGGATCGCGGAATGCCGCTGCGTTAGCGTTGTTTTCGACATCGGCACGCAGCGCGCGTGTCGCCTCAAGGCTTCCGATGCAACCGCGCAGTTGCCCGTGGTGAGTGAGGGTCACGAACGTGGCTCCCGGCAGCGACAGCCGCGGCGTCTCCTCGTATGTCCGGCACGCTTCATCGAGGGCAGCGGCGATGGTGTTGCGCGCCACTATCAGCAGCGATGTGCCGAGCGTGTCAGTCATGGGAATGGCTCCTCGAAGGCCATGGCCGCATAGCCGACAACCTGTCCGCGGCCACCCGCCGTGTCTCCGGAATTGCGCAGGTCGAGCAGCTGCGCATGCAGCCGGTGTTTGCGGGCCGCCAGGATGAGCCCCTTGACGGGGGCGCTGCCGCAGGCCTCTGCCTCGCCGACGTGCTCACCGTCGAGTGCGAGGATTGCCTCGACCGTGCGGCCGTCGGTCTCGCGCGCCGCTTCATAAGGAAGGTAGTGGGACAGGTCAGTGCTGATCACGATCAGCGTTTCCGGACCACCCCACAGGATCTCGATCACCTCGGCCACCTCGGACGGAGTCGCATCGCCGACCGCGAGCGGGAGAAAGCGGAACGTCTTCAGTACTTGCTGCAGAAAAGGGAGCTGCACTTCGAGGGAATGTTCACGCGCATGCGCCGGCTCGCTCACCGTTACCTGCGGCAGGTGCAGGATTGCCGAGACGGCGTCCTGATCGACGTCGATGGCGCCGAGAGGCGTGACGAAACGTTCCGCTCCGGGCAGCGCCAGACCGCGCACAGGCAGGCAGTGCGCCGGCCCGAGCAAAATGACACGTTTGATGCCGGCAGATCGCCCGCGCAGCCCGGCATAGGCGCTCGCTGCCACCGCGCCGGAGTACACATATCCGGCATGCGGGACGATGATCGCCTTGGGTAACGGTCCGCCGCCGGCAGTTGCGGCAGCCTCCGACAGCAGGTGGTCCACCATGCGCACCAGGGCGGCCCGCTCCCCGGGGTAGAAGCTGCCGCTCACGGCTGCCGGACGGACTCGTGACATGATAAACCCGCCTCGCTGACGGTTGGGTTGTCCTCGCTAGATGAGGGCAGCCGGGAGGTTATCAAGTCCCGGCAGGTGTTTTCGGCATGTCCGGGACCGGCGCACGCCGGATACGGGTGCTGCTCAATTATGTTCCGGCGGCACTTCGCGCGGCAGGCGCTGGTCGTCGATCGCGACATAGGTCAGCGTGGCTTCCGTCACTTTGACGCATTCCCCGGCCCATTCCCCTTTATGCCGTGCGCGCTCTGCATAGACCACCACGTCCACGGTTATGGAACTGCGTCCGACCCTTACCACCTCGGCGTAGAAGCTCACCAGGTCGTTTACGAATACCGGTTTGCGGAACTGGAATGCGTTTACCGCCACCGTCACGATGCGGCCGCGCGCCCGCCGGCTTGCAACCACACTGCCGGCGATGTCGGCCTGAGCCATGATCCAGCCACCGAAGATGTCTCCGGCGGAATTGGTGTCAGAGGGCATCGGCACGACACGCAGGGTGGGGTGACGATCGGTTGGCAGGCTGTCTTCGCTCATGGGTCGATGTCCTGGCTTACTGTATTCTGGCGCTGGCATGGGCGCGCAAACCAAGCCGCAGGATACGCTGAATGAATTCCTCGTAATTCATTCCGGCCCTGCGGGCCGAAAGCGTGCTGTCCTCGTCCCGTGCGATCCCGGGATTGGGATTGGCTTCGAGCACATAGAACTGCCCGGCAGGGTTCAGGCGCATGTCTATGCGTGCATAGCCGCTCATTCCCAGGGCGCGGTAGATTCTCTTGCACAGCCAGCCGATACGTTCGGTCGTTTCCGGCGTCAGGTCGGCGGCAAATTGATAGTCGATCCCCCAGCGCTCCCGGTACTTGCCGTCCCACTTTACCTTGTAGGTGGCCATGCGTGGAGCGCCTTCGACCGGATTGCGGAAGATCAGCTCGCGCGCGGGCAGCACCTGCAGCTGCACGTTGCCGAGCACCGTAACGTAGATCTCGCGGCCATCGATGTACTGCTCGGCAATGGCATCATCCTGGATGCGTTCGTGGATGAACTGCACGCGCTCCTGCAGCTGGCGCTCGGTTTCTACGTAAGACGCCTGCGCAATGCCGAGGGAACCTTCCTCGGTGAGCGCCTTGACGATCACCGGATACGGCACCCGGCGCATGGGCAGCGATTTGCGGCCGCGCGGAAAAACACGGAAATCCGGAACCGGAATGCGGTGGTAGGCGAGCAGCTTCTTGGAAAGCGCCTTGTCGCGTGCCAGCAGCAGGCCACGCGGATTGCAGCCGGTGTAGGGAAGTTTCATCATCTCGAGATAACTCACCACATAGTAATCGAACGCAGCGATGCCGGCGAATT
>JAJZRT010000883.1:2321-2874 GCA_021802595.1 Pseudomonadota bacterium | reverse complement strand
ATAGTCAGGCCGCGACGTTATCGACCCGGAGTAAGGCTCCCGGATGGAGGGGGGCCGGCCGTGCACCGGGGTTATTGCCGGGGCGCGAGCGCCTGCTCGATTTTCCGGCTGTCGACATATTTTTCCAGCTCGCCGAGGCCCTGGGTGACGCCGGGATCGGCAAACAGTTCGCGGGCAGCGACCTGGCCCAGCATCTGGAACCCGGTCTGCACCGCGGCGGCACCCTCGTATTTCACCGCCTGTTGCGCCTGCGCTCGACACGACACGGTGAGCAGTTTTTCGAACAATTGCGCCGCGGATCGGGTTATCTCGGCACGTTCCGCGTCGGTCACCGACGCGATCGATTTGACTGCGGGATGCAGCGCCGCGGTGGCGAACATCCATTTGACCAGCGCATTCTTGTCGGCCGCGGTGGTCGATTCGACCAGACACTTGGCCAGATCGTCCGAATACGGACCCGCCTGCGCCAGCCCGGCACTCAGGGCCAGCACGCCCAGGGCGGCCTGCCCCCACTTCATCACCGAGCCTCGTTGTGTCATCACTGGGCCCTCAC
>JAJZRT010000883.1:0-2311 GCA_021802595.1 Pseudomonadota bacterium | reverse complement strand
GTCGAGATTCTGGTCGTCGCAATAATCCAGGAAATCGCCGCGCAAAGTGGCGATGTGGGCATCGGCGGGGATGCCCAGCGTCATGTGGACGGCGAACATCGGCGCGCCGGTATGCGGAGCGGGATAGGTCTCGGTATCGAGCGCCTCGATGTTGATGTGCAGGCGCGCGAAGAAGTTGGCGAGGCTGTTGACGATGCCGGGCTGGTCGAGCGCAGCGACTTCGACGGTGTAGGGTATCAGCGGCTTGTCGGCGCGGGTCGGACGGGTGCGCTGCTGGGTGAGCGACAGGCCGAGTTCTTCGGCGACGGCGGGAAGGCGTGCTTCCAGCTTGGCCAGGGCGTCCCAGCTTCCCGACACGCGCATCAGCAGCGCAAAGCGGCCGCCCAGTGCGGCCATGCGCGACTCTTCGATATTGCAGCCGGATTCGTTGATGCGGCGGGTAAAGCCTTCCACCAGGCCGATTTTGTCTTCGCCACTGGCGGTGATGACGAGTGATTCGGTGTCGTTGGCCATTAAATGAGCTCCCGGTCGGACAGTTCTTTTTTGATATAAGCGTAAATGATTGGTGCGGCGATGACGCCCTGCACACCGAACGCGGCTTCCATCACCAGCATGGCGATCAGCAGTTCCCACGCGCGCGCCTGGATCTGCCCGCCGATGATACGGGCATTCACGAAATATTCGAGCTTGTGGATGAAGATCAGAAACCCCAGCGATGCGGCAGCGACGTTTAGCGATTGCGACAGCGAAATGATGACGATCACGCTGTTGGAAATGAGATTGCCCAGTACAGGGATCAGGCCGACCACGAAGGTGACCAGGATCATGGTCTTGGTGAAGGGCAGGGATACGCCGAACGCGGGCAGTACCCCCATCAGGTAAACCCCGGTCAACAGCGCATTGAGCGCCGAAATGCGCACCTGCGCAAATACCACCCGGCGGAAGGCCTCGCCCAGGCGGTGTGCGCGCTCGCTCAGCGCTTGCGCCAACGGCGCCAGCGTCTGGTGCGGGATCGCCTCGCGCAGTGCGATGAGGCTGCCGATCATGAGTCCGAGCATGAAATGCAGCAGCGTATGTCCGACGTCGCCGCTGAGCTTGCGGATTTCCAGTGCATGGTTGCGCAGCCATTCGACCAGACCGGCACGGATGACTGACTCATCGCCCTGCGGCAGCCACGATGCCGCCCACTGCGGCAGAAGCCCGCGCGAACTGTCGATGATCTCGGCCATCTTCGTCAGCAGCCCCGTCACGCTCCCTTCGGCCCGCAGGTACACGATCGCCCCGGCGGTAAACCCGCCCAGTGCACCAAGCACGATCAGCGTGATGAGCGACACCACCAGCACCTTGGCCCAGTTATGGTTGAGGCGACCGATGACGAAACGCGGCGCCAGCAGGTGCACCAGCTGGACCACCAGCAATCCCGCCAGCAGTGCCGGGAGCAGGTGAAAGATCAGGGTAAACGCCAATCCGGCGGCCATCATCAACCAGGCAGCGATCTGATAGCGGGTAATGGCGAAAGGTGCGGGGGTGGCAGTCATGGCCGCACAGTGCCAATAAAAACGGCGCACGGCAAGCGGCTGCGCCGGGCAACGCTCAGGGCTGCGCGTTGGGGGATGTTCTGCGCGGTTTCGGGACCGGGTCCCGACGCAACCGCCACGCTCATCCGCGCACCCCATGAAAAAAGCCCGACGGCGAGGTCGGGCCTGTTGTTCCGGCTGTCAGCCAAACGGAATGAGAATTCTCAGGCCGCCTTGCGACGCATCATGCCCATGCCGAGCAGGCCGAGCCCCAGCAAACCTAATGTGGCAGGCTCCGGGACGGCATTGTTCCGCAGGGACAGGGACAGCGTATACGCGCCTGGGGTTATCCCCCCCAGGTTGTCGATGTAGGACACCGCGCCCAGCGTGGCAGGCGGCAGGCCATCCAGAAACCAGGGCGGGTTGCTGGCATTGAATGCATACATGGCGTAGTCGCCGATGCCGATGTAATAGGTGCCAGCGCCGATGGCGTAGCTGAGCAGCGAATTCAGGCCGCCGCCCGAATCGTCATCCCCGGCCAGCGCGTTGAAGCCCGCATCGAACAGGCCGATGTTGGTGTCAATCTGGCTGCTCGTGGCCTGAATGGTCAGGATGCCGGCGGAACCGAACACCAGCTTGAAGACGTCGCCTCCGTCGCCCTGGCCGATGGTGCCCTGGATCGTCATGTCCGTGGCCAGTTGGGCCGAGGCCAGGACATTCGAGGCATCCCCCGATTCGATATAGGCGGCCTGCGCCGACGCCATGCCCGTTGCGAGCGTGATCGCCAAGCCCAG
>JAJZRT010000882.1 GCA_021802595.1 Pseudomonadota bacterium | reverse complement strand
GACGAAGACGATCTGGATCGCGCCGCCCCAGCTGCCGCCGAAGCGGCGCAGCAGGTAGCCGACGGCGGCGATCGCCGTCATGTACGTCCCGGCGGCGACGAAGGTGCCGGCGTAGAACACCGCCTGGCGGGAGACGAACACCTCCAGCGACCAGTCGGGGCTGCGCCGCGCGGCGAGCACGAGCAGGGGCACGGCGAGCGCATCCACCAGCCCCCGCGCATCCCAGGACACCGCCCCGATGTGCTTGAGCAGTTCGGCCTGGGAATAGAGGTAGAGGTCGTAGGCGCACAGCAGGCCCACGCCGATGACCAGCGGGCGCAGCGCCCAGCGTCCGCCGGCATTGGCGTTGCGATAGAGTTGTTCGAGGGCGACGAAGATCGCGACCGCCATGAACAGACCGGCGCGGACGAGGGGCGCTTGCGCAGCGTGGACGAAGCTGCGGGGATCGACGGCCACCAGCAGCGGGCCGAGCGCGATGAGCGCCAGACACAGCACTGTGGCGCCGATGCGCCAGGGGCGCGCGAATACAGTCCGGTTCAGGCCGACGATCGCGAGCAGCCAGGCGCCATCGCGCGCCATTTCCAGCAGGTAGTCGGGAAGCGGCAGGAAAACGCCGTGGGCGCTCTGCACGGCGAGCGCAGCGGCCCAGATCGCCGTGACCAGGGATGCGGCACCGAGGGACCAGCCGGCGCGGCTTTGCGAACTCGCGGCCTCGAGAATGTGGGCCTGCCGGTCGGCGGCACCGCCCGAGCGCATGCCGCGCCGCCCCAGCGCACCGAAGAACAACACCGCCGCCAGCAGCAGAAATGCCGCGGCCGCGATGCCGTAGCTCAGCGCTCCGAAGGAGTTCAATCGATGCAGATCATCGCGCGCCCTCGCCGCGCAGGACGACGCGGATGGTTTCGAAGAGGATGCGCAAGTCTAATGCGAGGGAGTGATTCTTGACGTAGTAGAGGTCGAACTGCAACTTGCGCCGCGAATCCTCGAGCGTGGCGGCATAGTTGAACCGCACCTGCGCCCAGCCGGTGAGGCCGGGCCGCACGCTGTGGCGTACGTCGTAGAACCGGATGTCGTTCTTGAGCTGTTCGACGAAGGCCGGGCGTTCCGGGCGGGGACCGACGATGCTCATCTGGCCGCGCAGCACGTTGAGCAGCTGCGGCAACTCGTCGATGCGGGTCTTGCGGATGATGCGGCCCACGCGGGTGACGCGGGGGTCGCCCGCACCGGCCCAGCGGGCGCGGCCGTCGGCCTCGGCGTCGGTGCGCATGCTGCGGAACTTGAGCACCTGGAACGTGCGGCCCTTGAGGCCGACGCGCTCCTGGCGGTAGATCACCGGGCCTTCGCTCTCCATGGCGATCGCCGCGGCGGCGATCGCCATGACCGGCAGGCCCAGGATCAGCAGGATCGACGAGGCGACGATGTCGGTCGTGCGCTTGGCGAAGCGGCGGCCGATTCCTTGTTCGAAGCCGTGGCCATAGATGAGCCAGCTCGCCTTGAGGGAATCCAGCGGGAACTCGCCGTGGACGCGCTCGTAGAACGCGGTCTTGTCGGTGATCCGCACGCCGTGGATGCGGCATTCGAGCATGTCGCGCAGCGGCAGCACGCCGCCACGCTGCTCGCGTTCGGCGACCACGATCTCGTTGGCCCGGGCGCGGCGCACCAGATCCACGAGGTCGTCGCACGGCAGGATCGGCGTATGGCCGTTCAGGGTGGTGGCGGTCGAGGCGCCGGAATGGTTGGTCGGCACGACGCCGACGATCTCCAGGCCGCGCTGCGGGTTGCGCGCCAGGGTGTCGACGAGATCCTGCGCGTCGGGGCCGGTGCCCAGCACCAGCACGCGGCGCGCCGCCGGGCCGCACTGCTGCGCCAGGAAGAGCAACGGCCGCACCGACGCGACGAGGAACGTGTAGGGGAACAGGAACGCCGGGGTGCCGATCGCCGGCCCGTTGAGGTTGGGCGCGAGGGCGCGGACCGCGACGTAGAAGATCACCGTATCGATCGCGGCGGCGGCGAGCGCCCGGGCGAACACCGCCGTGCGCGATGGGTAGCGGGTGGCGCGGTAGAGGCCCGCAGCCAGGTTGGTGCCAAGGAGCATCGCGGCGAACGCGCCCGCGAACGCCATCGTGAACGGGGTTCGCCATTCACCGGCGTGGCGCGCCAGCTCGCCGCTGCCGTCGATCACCGACAGCGCGAAGAGCAGCCCCCCGAACGCCAACACCCAATCGCCGGGCCATTGCAGCCAGTGCCCGTTTGCAACTTTGGGCAGTGCGCTTATTCGTGTGTTCATAAGGCGATGCACCGATGCAAAACGATATTTCCGCCGCATGGGGGTCGGGATAGCCCCCCCACGCGGGACGCTTTCCCGCAGGCTGGCTTTGTAGCCGACCATCCTGACGGGAATGTGGCAACTCCAAACCAAGCCGGGCGCCATACGGCGATCCGTCTGCCGACCGACGCACGAGGCCGGGATGCTACCGTAAACATGGTACGAAAAGCAATGGGAACCCGGGCAAGAACACGGCGAATGTGACTTCCGTCACGATTCCGGTACCTCCGCGGCAGGTTTGGGGTCAACCCTTTCCCGCCCGTGAACCCCCAATCCGTATCGGCGGGGATCCGGAAGACTTGAGGGGTTCTCTTCCCCTCGCCCTCACCCCGCACCATCACCCGGCCTGCCGCATCGCCAGCACCGCCTGGTTGCGCAGGGTCTTGAGCAGTCCGAGTTCCTCGGCACTGAAATGCAGGGTCGCCGCCGACGCGCTGTCGCCGTAGATCAGGCCCACCGTGCGCTTGTTCTGGGCGATCGGCAGCAGGACGAGGCCGCGCGCGCCGAGGTCGCGCCGGTACCAGGCGGGAACATGGGCGCGCACCTTC
>JAJZRT010000881.1 GCA_021802595.1 Pseudomonadota bacterium | reverse complement strand
AATGGCACGTCGAGGTAAGGCAGGACCTTGCCCTGGGCCATGAGGGGGATGACTTCGTCCACATGCGGATAGGGATAGACATAGTGCAGCCGCACCCACGCGCCCAGTCCACCCAATGCCTCGGCAAGCTCGGTCATGCGCGTCTTCACGGGTCGGCCGTTCCAGAAGCCGGTGCGGTATTTCACATCCACGCCGTAGGCGCTGGTGTCCTGGGAAATCACCAGCAATTCCTTCACGCCCGCCTGCACCAGCGTCTCCGCTTCGCGCAGCACGTCCCCCACGGGACGGCTCACCAGATCGCCGCGCATGGAGGGGATGATGCAGAAGCTGCAGCGATGATTGCAGCCTTCGGAGATTTTCAGGTAGGCATAGTGGCGCGGCGTGAGCTTCACGCCGCCGGGCGGAATCAAATCACCGTAAGGATCGTGCGGCTTGGGCAGGTGTTCATGGATCGCGGCCATGACTGCGTCCGTAGCCTGCGGGCCCGTCACCGCCAGCACCGAGGGATGGACCTGGCGCACCACATCGCCCTTCGCGCCCAGGCAGCCGGTGACAACCACCTTGCCGTTCTCCTTGAGCGCCTCGCCGATGGCCTCCAGCGATTCTTCCACTGCGGCATCGATGAAGCCGCAAGTGTTGACCACCACCAGATCGGCGTCCTCATAGCTGCCGGTCACCAGATAACCCTCGGCGCGCGCCTGGGTGAGGATGCGTTCGGAGTCCACCGTGGCTTTGGGGCAGCCGAGGGAAACGAAGCCGATTCTCGGCAGGTCTTTGTTTGATTTCATGACATTAAAAGCGAAGCGCCCATCACCGCGGCAGGCGTCGGGCAGGGATGGCGTGACATTGTAGCAACTCGCTGGATATTGCTACAATGAAGCAACATTTTCCTCAAAGACCTGCCATGCGTACGGAAATCAAAAAATGGGGCAACAGCGCGGTCGTGCGCCTGCCGGCCACCATGCTGGCCGAGCTGTCGCTTGTCGTCGGCTCACCCATCGAATTGAAGCATGAGAACGGCTGCCTCATCATCGAGCCCGTCCGTCCCGTCCGTCAGGGTTGGTTCGACACACCGCCGGCCAAGGACGAAAGCGTCCTCGGCACCATCCCAGTCGACGAAGGCATCGAAGACTGGCAATGGTAAAGCGCGGGGACGTGTATTGGGTCAATCTCGACCCGACCCTCGACACGGAAATCCGCAAGACCCGCCCGGCCCTCATCGTGTCCCCGGACGACATGAACGCCGCGCTGCCCCGCGTCATCATCGCGCCTTTGACGAGCAAAGGACAACCCTTGGGCTGCCGGCCGGAAGTGGAATTCGGCGGCAAGAAGGCGCGCATCCTGCTCGACCAGATTCGCACCGTCGACAAGAAGCGGCTGGCCGGGAAAATGGGCAGCGTCGATGCCAAGATCTGGCACCCGGTGCTGCTGGAGATGCTGGCGTAACGCAGGCCGCCGGTCGCACAGAAAAACGGCTCCCGATAACGAAGTAGAAAGGGGCCCCCGAAGGAGCCCCTTTGTATCGGTGTCGTAAGGGCCAAAGCCCTATCGACTTGTTGCCGACAGTCCCCACCATCGGAACGACTGATACGATTATTATGCTACTGACGTTTCAGGGAGAAAACAAGATGCGATATCGACTTGCGCTCGACATCGGCACAGCCTCGTGCGGACTTGTCGCTGTTAGCCTAGATTCGCAGGGCGAACCAGCAGACATCGTCCATCACGGCCTTTTCATCTTCTCTGAACCGCTACTTCCAGCAAAACAGGGCGGCGTCGGCGAGCCCAAGAAAGCCGCCCGGCGCAATGCACGGCTGGCACGGCGGGTGATTGACCGGCGCGCGCGCAGGCTCAAGCGTATCGCCTATCTCGCGGGCCTGCTAGGAATCGACCACAAGAATATTTCTGCCGATAAAGGGCAACGCATTCATCCGCTCCGATCTGCAGCCGCGTCGGCTCGCATCGAGCTTGACGATCTGCTGCGCGTGCTACTCAAACTCGCCAAACGCCGCGGCTACAAAGGCGGATTCAAGGTCCGCAAGGAGAAAGACGAGGGTGTCGTCGAGCCGGGAATCAGCCTACTCAGGGAGAAAATGACCGAGGCCAGTTGCGCAACCATCGGTCAATACCTTGCCAAGCGTTTCTATCGAGGAGAAACACTCAAGCTCAAGGAAGCCGGCCTCTACGCGCACCGGGACATGCTCGAAGCCGAGTTCAAGGCCATTTGGGACGAACAGGCCAAGCACCATCCCATCCTCTGCGAATCGAAACCAGACCCGCTGGATGAGCGGAAGCGCCCTCGCCCGATACGGGATCAGTTCTTCGACGCGATTTTCTACCAGCGTCCTCTCAGATCGGTCGCACCAATGGTCGGCAACTGCTCGTTGGAACCAAGCCTTCCGCGTGCGCCGATGGCACAGCCAGCGATGCAGGCATTCCGCATCGAAAAACAGCTTGCCGATCTGCGCTGGGGCATGGGGCGCAGCTCCCGGCCCCTGTCGCCGCAGCAACGCGGCGCCATCCGGGACATGCTGAACGACCCGAGTCTGTTAACCAAGGATGGCAAGCTCGCCTTCGGCAAAATCTACAAAGCCCTCGAAGAAAAGGGCCTGCGTCCCGAACATCTGCGTTCGCTCAACATGGAACGCTCCAGCCGGGAAGACTTGACGGGCAACCGGACGCTGCGGACCATGAGAAACCTCGGCCTCGTGGACGAGTGGCGAGCGTTGGATGACATCACTCGGCTGCGTGTCATCAATTTCCTGGCCGACCTTGGGTCGCCGGATCAAGTCGATCAACCAGAATGGCATCTACGCTTCGCGCGCCCTCTCGACCCTGGGATCGTCGGGTTCGTCAACCGCATGGTCGAAACCG
>JAJZRT010000880.1 GCA_021802595.1 Pseudomonadota bacterium | reverse complement strand
CGAAATGCAACACGCCGTCGACGCGCGGCAGGCGCTTCAGCGTGGCCGGCGCGTCGAGGTCGCCGAGGTAGGGCGTCACGCCCAGCGCGCGCAGCTCGGCGGCGCGCCCGGCGCGACGGATGATGCCGATGAAATCGGCCTGCCCGGCATAGCGCTTCACCAGCCGCTCCGCCACATCGCCGAATCCCACGATCAAGATCTTTTTCATAGCCTCAGCCTGTAACCCTTCAGGTGCAAGGGTGAAAACCCCGCCCACCCGGGCGATAATTCACCCGTTTTTCACCGCATTCTAAGCGCACATCATGCCGTACCAGGTCACCCTCCAGCCCAGCGGGCATCAATTCACCGTCAACGACGACGAAACCATCCTCGAAGCCGCCCTGCGCGAAGGCTTTGCGCTGCCTTACGGCTGCCGCAACGGCGCCTGCGGCGCCTGCAAGGGCACGGTGCTGTCCGGCCAGATCGACTACGGTGCGCATTCGGCCAACGCGCTGAAGGACGAGGAGAAAACGCAGGGACGTGCCCTGTTCTGTCGTGCCAAACCCTTGAGCGACATGGTCATCGAAGCCAAGGAAATCGGCGCCGCCAGGGACATCGTGGTGAAAACCCTGCCGTGCCGGGTGGAAAAGCTGGAGAAGCGCGCCGACGACGTGATGGTCATGAAGATCAAGCTGCCTGCCAACGAACGCCTGCAGTTCCTCGCCGGGCAATACATCGACTTCCAGCTGAAGGACGGCAGGACGCGCAGTTATTCGCTCGCCAACGCGCCGCACGACGATGCGCTGCTGGAACTGCATATCCGCCACGTGCCGGGCGGCCTGTTCAGCGAACAGGTTTTCACTACCCTGAAGGAACGCGACATCCTGCGTCTGAAAGGTCCGCTCGGCAGTTTCTTCATCCGCGAGGATTCCGACAAGCCGATGATTTTCATCGCCGGCGGCACCGGCTTCGCGCCGATCAAGGGGATGCTGGAACATGCCTTTGCCGAACACACCGACCGCGAACTGGTGCTGTACTGGGGGGTACGCTCACTGAAGGATCTGTACATGGCCGAGCGGCCGCAGCAGTGGCTGGCCGAGCGCCCCAACTTCAGCTTCGTTCCAGTGTTGTCGGATCCCCAACCCGGCGATCACTGGCAGGGCCGCACCGGCTACGTGCACGAGGCCGTGCTGGCCGATTTTGCCGACCTCTCGGGCTATCAGGTCTATGCCTGCGGGGCGCCCGTGATGGTGGATCGCGCGCGCGACAGCTTCGTGAAGACCCGCAAGCTGCCGGAAGACGAATTCTTCGCCGACGCCTTCGTCTACGCAGCCGACACCGAAACCGCCCCCGCCGCCTGAACGCACCGCCATAGGAAAGCCCGGGCCAAGGCCCGGGCTCCGTCAGGCCTGGCTTTACAGTTCGCCCTTGGCGCCCGCCTGCATGATGTCGATCAGCGACTTGCGCACCGCGTTGACGCGATCCTTCAGGACTTGCGGCAGGCGCTTTTCCTTCGCCACCGCATCGACATTCACGTCCATCATCACCAGCCAGCCCTGGCCCTGGACATCCTCGATCAGGGCGATGCGACAGGGCATGTACACGGCAAAGTCCAGGTTCATGTCGATCAGGTCCTTGGCAAGGACGGCATCGCAAAACTGGTAGATGGTGACGGTGCGCTGCGGCTTGCCGGTGATAGCCTCCACCTGCTTGGACAGCGGAAGCTCGGCCACCAGCTTGAGGTTCAGCGCATTGGCCCGCAGGCGCATCGATTCGGCGGCATCGGCCAGATTCACACCATGATCAATCGCCACCTTGTAGACGTCGACAGCCGCCTTCTCCGCCTGCTTTGACTTGGGCGCTGCAGCCCAGCTCACGGGCGCGGACAAGACCATCGCGCCCAGCACGAAACCCAGTACGGCAAAAACATTCCGGCGCATGGAGGCGCTCCTTACAATATTAGATAAGTCTAATAATACAATGCAGCTCCGGGCCGCGGCCCCGTACAAACGTGCCAGTCGCTGCTTACTCGGCGCGGCACAGCGCCAGCGCCTTCTGGTAGTGCAGGCAGGCTTCGCCGGGCTGACCGCTCTGGGTCTTGAGCTCAGCCATGCGGATATGGCCTTCGGCGCTGGCGGCGATGGCGAGACTGGCTTCCAGATAGCTTTGCGCCTTGCCCCACAATTGCTGCACGCTGCACAGCTGCGCCAGCGTGAGCAGCAACTGCGCGTCGCGTGGCTGGGCGTGCAGCCATTTCTCGGCCTGTTCGATCTGCCGGGTCGGGCTGCTGCCGCGCACCTCGCCGTACAGCGCCACCAGGCCCTCACTCCACTCGCGGCCGAGCGCAGCCTCCAGCACGTCGAGTGCGGTATCGTGGCCGCCACGCTGCATGAAAGCCCTTGCGGCAGCACGCGCCACCCAGGGGTCGACCTTGAAGTCGGTCGGGATCTTCTTCCAGTATTCCAGCAGGCCGCGATCGTCCTCGGCACGACGCTTGAGATTCTCGGCATACACCATGCGCCGGCTCTGGGCGGCGACGCCGGGCTCCAGCGCATTGCTGCGGACCAGCGCATCGAGCAGGCGGTCGGCTTCGTCCCACTGTCCCGTCATCTGCCTCGCCTTGAGCTCCAGCCGCAACAGCGCGGTGTGCTGCGGCGCGATGTCCTTGGCACGATTGATCGCCACCAGCGCCGCCGTGGCGTCCTTGGCATCGAGCCGCGCTTCGGCCTCGAACAGCTGCGCCGCAAGTTCGGCGCCGTGTTCGCTCGCTTCCTGGATATGGCGCTCGCGCAGCGGAATGGCCCGCATTTCCTGCGCCGCACGGGCAGCCAGCACGCGCGCCAGGCCGACCCGGGATTCGTCGCCCTGCCATTGCCCTAGCGACTGCTCGGCATCC
>JAJZRT010000879.1 GCA_021802595.1 Pseudomonadota bacterium | reverse complement strand
GGCCGACGTTGTCGGGTTTCCAGTCGCCGCCCGGCTGGCGTCCCGTGCGCAGGCTGCCGTCCAGAAAGAGGCTGAAATCCCGGCGGCTGGCCACCGCACCGCGCTCGGCGCGCGCCAGCGCCAGGTCGCTTTCGGCAATCCGCCGGTCGGGATGCGGCGCGGTCACGCTCGCCAGCGCCGCTTCGAGCGTCAGCGGTTCGGCCGACGCCCCGGCGGACAATGCGCACGCCAGCAACGCGACCCACGCCGCGCGTCTCATTTGCCCAGCTTGTATTTGACGAAGGGCTCGGTCGCGTAGGCGCCATCGGCCACATACTTGCCCAGGAGCAGGAACTCCGCCTTGTCCTTGGTAGGGCCGGTATAGCGCGTAACCAGCTTGCCGTCGAGATCGAAGAACAGCATCGTGGGCGTGGCACGCACGCGGTTGACCAACGCAAACGCCTTTTCGGTGGTCTGCCTGCCCTGGAAGTCGGTCATCGGCGTATCGCCGTTGACGTCGATCGGGTACAGCAGAAACTGCGCGCGATAGGCGTCCTGAACGTCGGGCTGGTTGAGGATGGTGCTTTTCATGCGCGCGCAAAATGGGCAGTCGTCCATCTCGAAGAACAGGAAAACGCCTTTCTTGCCCTGTTCCCGCGCGGCCTGGAGCTCGGCCCTGAAATCGCCGAACTTGGGCTGGAAGAAATAACCGAGCGGATCGCGCGTCTCGGCCTGTGCGGTTGCGGCGAACAGCATGATAAACGCGATGAACAGTCGACGCATGATGTCTCCTCGGCCGGCAGGCCGGCTTATTTTTTGGCGCGCGCGCCTTTTTTGGCGATAAAGCTTTCCACCGATTCGCGGGTGATCGCGCCCACTTGCTGGGCAACCATTTTACCGTCGGGGTTGTACAGATAGGTGGTCGGCAGGCCCTGCACCGGCCCGATCTGGTTCGCCACCTGGGGCGTACCCAGTACGATCGGGTAATCGACCAGCAGGCCGTCCGCAAAATCGGTCACCTGCTTGGCATTCCGATAATCCATGGCAATGCCGATGACGACGAGGTTGTTTTTCTTCTCGCCATGCAGCGCGATCAGGTCGGGAATTTCCTCCTGGCAGGGCGGGCACCAGGTCGCCCAGAAATTCACCAGCACCCACTTGCCCTTGTAGCCGTCCAGCGTATGCGTCTTGCCGTCGGTATCGGTCAGCCTGAACCCGCCCGCCTGGGCCCACGAGGCGAACAGCGCCAGCAACAGCCCGGCCAGCCATATCGGATAAAATCGACCACCTTGTAATGTCTGCATTGGTTTTACCATCATGAATGAATTTGCCACGAACAAATTTCGCACTGAGAAAGACTCGCTTGGCGAAGTCCAGGTTCCCGTGGATGCGTGGTATGGCGCGCAAACCGCGCGCGCCGTGGCCAATTTTCCCATTTCGGGCCGTTTCCCGGATAAGGATTTCGTACTAGCGCACGTGCGGATCAAGCTTGCTGCCGCGCGCGCCAACTGCCAGCCGGGCTGGCTGCCCGCAGAAAAACGCGACGCCATCGTCGCCGCCTGCGAAAAAATCCTCGCGGGCGAATACGCCGACCAGTTCGTGGTCGACCGCTTCCAGGCGGGCGCCGGCACCAGCCACAACATGAACAGCAACGAGGTCATCGCCAACCTCGCCAACGTGGCGCTTGGCGGCGAGAAAGGCACTTACAAGCCGGTCAACCCCAACGACGACGTCAACATGGGGCAGTCGACCAACGACACCATTCCGACCGCGATCCGGCTGGCCGTGCTGGCCAAGCTGCCGCGCCTCGTCGCCGCAGTCCACGCGATGGCGGCGGAATTCGGCCGCCTCGCCGAGCGCGAGAAGGACACCGTGAAATCCGGCCGCACCCATTTGCAGGATGCCGTACCAACGACGCTGGGTCAGGAATTCGCCGGCTACGCCTGGACGCTCACGCGCTGCGCCGCAGCGCTCGACGCGGTGCGCCCGGCACTGTGCGAAACAGGCCTCGGCGGCTCCGCCGCCGGCACGGGGCTCAACACCTCGCCCGATTATCCCGCTCGCGCCGCCGCCGAACTGGCCAAGCTCACCAACGAACCGATCCGCGTCGGCCAGCTGGTCGCGCAGATGCAGTCGATGAACGACCTCGCGCGCCTGTCGGGCGAGATCCGCAACCTCGCGCTCGAACTCACCCGCATCTCCAACGACCTGCGCCTGCTGGCTTCCGGCCCGCGCACGGGTCTGGGCGAAATCCAGCTGCCGCCGGTGCAGCCGGGCTCTTCCATCATGCCCGGCAAGGTCAACCCGGTGATGTTCGAGATGCTGAACCAGGTGTGCTTCCAGGTGCTGGGGCAGGACGCGGCGGTGAGCTACATGGTGCAGGCCGGCCAGATGGAACTCAACGTCATGATGCCCGCCCTGGGCAGCGCACTGTTCGACGCCATGGACTGGCTGACCCACGCGATGAACGCCGCCACCGAGAAGAACCTCAAGGGCATCGTCGTCAACCGCGAACGTTGCGCCTTCTTCATCCACCAGAGCGTCGCACTCGCCACCCTGCTCAACACCCGGATCGGCTACAACCAGGCCGCCGAAGTCGCCAAGGAGTCGGAAAAGTCGGGTAGGCCGGTGCGCGACATCGTCGCCGAGCGCGGGCTGATGAGCGCCGCCGATTTCGACGCGCTGGTGCTGCAGGCGGCGCATGGCATGGGCAGCGGCGGTGGCGGCGGCTGATGCCGCACTGATGCGATAATCACGCCCCTTTACCCGACACCCTTACCCCATGGCGATCCAGTGGTTCCCCGGTCACATGACCACCGCGCGCAAGAAGGCCGCGGAGACGATGGCGCAGATCGACGTGGTGGTCGAGGTGCTCGACGCGCGCCTGCCGGAGGCAGGCA
>JAJZRT010000878.1 GCA_021802595.1 Pseudomonadota bacterium | reverse complement strand
CGCTGGAACACATGGCCATGGACCGTGCGCGCAGGGCTATCGAGGCGCTGGCGGACCTCGCCCCCAAGACCGCGATCGTGCAGCGGGACGGCGCGGAGATCGAGGTGCGCGTGGAGGATCTGCTTCGGGGCGATCGGGTGATCGTCAAGCCCGGCCAGCGCATTCCCGCCGACGGCCAGGTGACATCCGGCAACTCGGCGGTGGACCAGGCGCCCATCACCGGCGAATCCATGCCGGTGGACAAGCAGCCCGGCGACAAGGTGTTCGCCGGGACGGTCAACGGTGAAGGCATGCTCATGGTCGAGGTCACCCGCCTAGCACGCGAGAGCACGCTCTCGCGCATGGTGGAGATGGTGGCCGAGGCACAGACGCAGAAATCCCCCACCCAACGCTTCACCGACCGCTTCGAGCGGATCTTCGTGCCCGTCGTGCTGGTGGGTGCCGGCTTGCTCATCGTGCTACCGCCGCTGTTCGGCTTTCCCTTCACCGAATCCTTTTACCGCGCCATGGCGGTGCTGGTGGCGGCCTCCCCCTGCGCGCTTGCCATCGCCACGCCCTCAGCGGTGCTGTCCGGCATCGCCCGCGCCGCGCGCGGCGGCGTGCTGATCAAGGGCGGCGCGCATCTGGAAAGCCTGGGCACGCTCACGGCCATCGCCTTCGACAAGACCGGCACCCTGACCGTCGGCAAGCCGAAGCTGACCGATGTCGTCGCCGTCGGCGCGGGCGAGGAAACATTGCTGAGAATTGCCGCCGCCGTGGAAAGCCGCAGCGCCCATCCCTTGGCGCAGGCGGTGGTGGCGGAGGCAACGGCGCGCGGTTTGACCTGGAGCGAGGCGGGGGAGGTGGAAGCCGTGACCGGAAAAGGCATGCGCGCCGTATTCGATGGAAAGAAAGTCGCTATCGGCAACACTAGGCTATTCGAGGCCGAGCCCATCCCCGAAGCCATCTTGCACCAAGCCGAGTGCCTCGGTACCGAAGGCAAGACGATCATGCTGGTTCAGGCCGACGGCCGCTTCCTCGGCGTCCTGGGACTGGCCGACACCCCGCGCGAAGGCGCGCGCGAGGTGCTCACGCGCTTGCACGAGATCGGCATCCGCAAGACCATCATGCTCACCGGCGACAACGAGCGCGTGGGCCGCGCCATCGCCGACACGATCGGCCTGGACGAAGTGCAGGCAGGCCTGATGCCGGAAGACAAGGTTGCGGCCATGGAGGCGCTCGGGCAGCACCACGGCCAGGTGGCCATGGTAGGCGACGGGGTCAACGACGCCCCCGCCATGGCACGCGCCACGGTTGGCATCGCCATGGGTGGTGCCGGCACGGATGTCGCGCTGGAGACGGCGGACGTGGCGCTGATGGCTGACGATCTCTCCAAGCTGCCCTTCGCCGTGGCCCTGAGCCGCGCATCACGGCGCATCATCCGGCAGAACCTGTTCGTCTCGCTAGGCGTGGTGGCGTTGCTGATTCCCGCCACCCTTTTCGGCTGGGCCGGCATCGGCCTAGCGGTGCTGGTGCATGAGGGTTCGACGCTCGTGGTGGTGGTGAACGCGCTGCGCCTCTTGGCATATGAAGAGGGTGGAACCGAAAAAGGAGATCAAGAATGAAATTGCCCCAAAAGATTTCCAGACAGCGTTATGCCCTGTTCATAGTCATCGTGGCAGCTCTTTTTGTCGGATATTGGGTCTATGAGTACGCCATCAGTCGTAACACCGTCGTGGAAGGCCTGATTCAGGCCAACGGGCGCATCGAGGGCGATGCTGTCACGGTCGCAGGCAAGGTTGCGGGCAAGATCGCCAGCATCGAGGTGCGCGAGGGCGACGCCGTCCAGGCGGGGCAGCTACTGGTGCGGTTGGACGATGCGCAGTTGCGGGCGCGGGTGGACCAAGCCGCTGCAGCCGTGGCGACGCTTGAATCCCAGCTTGCCAGCGCCAAGGTGGGCCTCGACCTGTTGCGGAAAGAAGTCCCGCTTGCAGCGGATTCCGCACAGGCAGGGGTCGGCCGGGCGCAAGCGGCGCTGGCTAGGGCTGAGGCAGGCGAGCGGCAGGCGCGCCTTGATGCAGATCGTTTGCAGGATCTGGCCGCCAAAGGCTTTGCGAGCAGCCAGCTAAACGAGCGTGCGCAGCTTGCCCTTGACGCCGCTGCGAGTGAGTCGAGGTCAGCCCGCGAAGCACTGGTGCAAAGCCGCATGCAGCTTGCTCAGGCCGAATTGGGGGGCGATCGAATACGGGCCAGGGAGGCAGAATTCCTGGCGCTTCAGGCGCAAGTGCGCCAGGCGCGGGCGGCGCTGGCCGAAGCTGAAAGCGTACTCGCCGATCTCACCATCCGGGCGCCTGCCGCAGGCGTGGTGGTGGCGCGCACAAGAGAGCCCGGGGAAGTGGTTTCAGCGGGGGCGCCGCTGTTGGAACTGGTGGACCTCGACCAGATCTATCTCAAGGTCTACGTGGCGGAAGCGCACATCGGCAAGCTGCGCCTGGGACTGCCGGCACGGATATATATCGATGCGTTTCCTGACCGTCCGTTCGAGGCTACCGTTCGCTACATTTCCTCGCGCGCCGAATTCACACCCAAGGAGGTGCAGACACCCGACGAGCGCGTGAAGCTGGTATACGCGGTCAAGCTCTACCTCAATGCCAACCCCGACCACCAGTTGACACCGGGGCTCCCGGCTGACGCGGTCATCCGCTGGAAAGAAGGTGTGCCATGGGCGAAGCCGCGCTGGTAGCGCGCGAGACGGCGGCCCCGCTCGTGCGGGTAAGCGGTTTCTCCAAGCGCTACCGGGGGCGAGTGGCCGCGGAGGCCATCGACCTGGAACTGCGCGCGGGGGAAATCTTCGGCCTGGTCGGTCCCGATGGCGCCGGCAAGAGTTCGCTCAAGATCGG
>JAJZRT010000877.1 GCA_021802595.1 Pseudomonadota bacterium | reverse complement strand
GCCCTTGGTCAGCGTCGTCGGGAAGGTGTCCACATGGTCGTAACTCTCCAGGTAGCTGACATCCGGCAGGATGTAGTCTGCGTACATGCTGGAATCGCCCACCACGATATCCGAGGCGATGATCAGCGGGATGTTCTTGGGGTTTTTCATCGCCTCGATGAATTCCGGATTCCCCTGACTGGGCACGCTATACAGCGGCGTCGCCTTGTGCCACAGCAGAATGTCCACCCCATACGGATAGCGCTGAATCGCCGAAGGCAGGGTTTCGGTAAACATGTTGGAGCTCAAGGGGAACCACGGCCGCTTAGACGGGTAGGGATTCTGACCGGCGGCCACCTTGGCCTTGTATTCGCTGGTGTCCTCGTAATGGACCTTTTCGCGATTGATGATCACGCCCTTGGCCAGACCCTCGGCTTCGGGGACGCTCTCGATGTCGTAGAGCCCCTTCTTGACGTTATAGCCGCCACCGCCTGCGGTCAGCCCGCCGGTCCAGTTCATGTTGCCGATCAGGAGATTGAGCAGCAGCACCGCGACGCCATTGTAGTAGCCGTTGGGATGCTTGACGACGCCGCGGTACATGGTGCTGACGGCCTGCCGGCCGTGGCTGGTGAACTCACGCGCCACCTCCACAATGCGCTGAGGCTCGATGCCGCAGATGGCCGCGTACTCTTCGACGCTGTGTTCCTCGGCCGCCTCGCGCAGCAGGCGGAAAGCCGACTTCACGGCCACCCCGTTGACCGTCCCCGCGTATTCGATCTGCGCCGCTTTCACCGTGCCGGCCTGTGCGGGTTTACCGCTGGCCGCATCGATGACCACGCGGTCATCTTCGCCGGTAGCCCTGGGACTACCCAGCCCCGCGTCCTGCGCGCCCAGGAAATGGCGCGCCTGCGGGTGCTGGGGATCGACGATGACCAAATGGCTGGCGTCGGTGTGCGAGAGTTCGCCGGCCGTCACGGCGGCGGCCTGCGTCGGATAGGAGAGGTAAGCCGCGTTGTGGCGGTTGTGGTCGATGATCCAGCGGATCATCGCGAGTGCCAGCGCCCCGTCGGTACCGGGCTTGATCGGCAGCCAGCTGGCGCGGTCGCCGACCACGCCGCCGCGGCTGAGCTTGGGATCGACCACGACATACTTCAGCCCATCGGCCTTGGCGCGCGCTTCGGCAGCGAATTTACCTTGAATCTGCATCGGGAAATTGGCGTCGCCGGGCTGGGTACCCCAGTAAATGATGAACTTGGCCTCGCGCACGTCCGGCTGGGTCATGTTGATGCCGGAGAAAACGTGCTGGTGGCCGATATGGTGGCTGAGTTCGCACACATTGACGTGATCGAACACATTGACGCTGCCGAAGGTGTGCGCGAAGCGTTCGACGAAGGTCATGCGCGTGCCGACCAGGCGCCCGCCCTGAACGACGAAGCCGTTGCTGCGTTTGCCGAGTTCCGGCGCATTGGCGTCCATCAATTCATCGCGCTTGGCGTAAAGGTCGCGAAAGCCGAGCACATCGAGACCCATGCTCATGGCGTCGCCGGTGTCGGCGAAGATCTTGCCGCCTTCGCTGACGTCCGCGATCAGCGTCTCCCAGCTGATCGGTTTCCATTGGCCGCTGCCGCGTGGCCCCACGCGCTTGAGGGGCACCATCACTCGGTAGGGATCGTAGGCGGTCTGGATGCCGGAGTTGCCCCGCGCGCAGACCGTGCCCGGGTGCCGCGCGGTGTCGATCAGCGGCGTCGTGCAGGAGGTGTACTCGCTCAGCGTGTTGGGGTGATAGGGGTTGCCGATGATGCGCTGAACGCGCCCGGTCTTGCGGTCGATCTTGACGCGCAAACCGCATTCGCTGTGGCACTGCAGGTCCACCGTATGGTGCAGGGTCCATTGCGGATTGGCCGTGAGTGCGTCGGTTTTCGGGTTGCGCAGCCATTCCGGGGTGTTGGCGTTGCCGTAGATCGGGTGCAGCGCCTTGCGTCCCCTGTTGGTGAAGGGCACCAGATCGACCAGCCGCTTGGAAAAACCGAGCGTGCCCGCACCCAAGCCGGCAACGGCGCTCAGAGTGAGAAAGCCTCGACGTGAGATGTCCATGGCATCAACCTTTATTGGCAACTGAGGAAGGGGTGGATTGAGCCTCATCGCGAGGCACTGCGGCCAGCAATGCGGCCAGGATGCCCAGCGTCAACAATGCGCTCACGCCGCTGTACCAGAGCGCCTCGAAATTCAAGTGAAAGTTCAGGTAGCCGGCGCCGCTGCGATTGATGGCTTCGCCGCCGAGGAGGATGCCGATGCGGGTCGAATAACTTCCCCACACGGCACCCGCGCAGGCCAGCGCCTGGGCTACCGGGCTGCGACCGATCGGCGTGATCAACAGCAGGATGGGTGCGAGCAGGCCGATGGCGGTCCAGTTCCAGAAAATTTCCGCCGCGTACGGCCCCATGAACAGGTTGGCGGCACGCCCTTCCTCGATGGTGCCGAAGCGGCCGATCCACCACATCCAGCCGTACCAGACCACGGTACAGACGGCCAGGGCGATCACCGCCGTCCAGCGGTTGTTCTGCGGCGCGGCGACCCAACGAGCGGTCACCAGCCAGGCCAGCGCGGGCACGACGACGAGTTCCAACAGGGCTGCCACGCCGACGGCGCTGGCCAGGAAAAGCATGGCCTGAGCTGGGGAGTTCCATAACGGAACGCCGTGTTCGTTCATCAGGAACAGCGCCGAATACATCGGAGCGAACAAGCCCAGGAACATCATCGCAGCCAACACGATGCGCGTCCGAGCCGGACTGTCGAACAGGCTGTAATGGCGGCTACCGAAGCTGAAGATGTCGGCCAGCTTGCGCCACGCTCCGGGCAGGCGTCCGATCTCGTCGTCCAGGCGTTGCCTCGGGATGGACTGGAAG
>JAJZRT010000876.1 GCA_021802595.1 Pseudomonadota bacterium | reverse complement strand
CCGGACAGGATCAGCTCGAAGTAGTCGAACAGGCCGGTGTCCTTCAGCAGCGGATGGGTGAACTGCGCGGCCTTGTTGGTGATGCAGGCGATGTGCACGCCCATCGCCTTGAACGCGTCGAGGCCGTCGACCACGCCGGGGAAGGGACGCGAATGCAGCGACACATGCTCACCGTAGTGCTTCTGGTAGGAGGCGATGGCCTTTTCGAACAGCGCCGCATCGGGCTCGGCGTCCATCTCGCCGGTGAGCACGCGCTTGACCAGGCGCGAGACGCCGTTGCCGATGTAGGTGGAGATCGTTTCCAGCGACGGGCAGGGACGGCCGAGGTCGGCCATCATCAGCTCTGCAGCGTGCGCGAGGTCCGGGGCGGTATTGAGCAGGGTGCCGTCGAGATCGATGACGACGGCCTTGATGGGGAGAGGGAAATTCATTCTTCTAGGGGCTAGGGGCTAGGAGTTAGGGGCCAGGGACTAGGGGATGTGCGGCCTTTGGCCGCGCCAATAAATTTAGAGGTACGAAGCACAAGACCCCCTAGCCCCTAAATCCTATCCCCTAGCTCCTAAAAATCAGACCTTCGCCAGCTCCGCGCGCATCGCGGCGATGATGGAGTTGTAACGCTGCGGATCGCTGTCCTTGGCGGCACCGAACACGGCCGAGCCGGCGACGAAGGTGTCGACGCCGGCGCGCGCCACTTCGGCGATGTTGGCGGGACCGACGCCGCCGTCGATCTCGATGTTCACGTTGAGGCCGCGGTCATCGATCATCTTGCGTACCTTGCGGGCCTTGTCGAGCACGTAGGGGATGAATTTCTGGCCGCCGAAGCCGGGGTTCACGCTCATCAGCAGCACCATGTCGATCTTGTCCAGGGTGTATTCGAGCACGTCGAGCGGGGTGGCGGGGTTGAACACCAGGCCGGGCTTGCAGCCGGAATCGCGGATCAGGCCGATGGTGCGGTCGATGTGCTCGGACGCTTCCGGATGGAAGGTGATGTAGGTGGCGCCGGCCTTGGCGAAATCGGGAATGATGCGGTCGACCGGCTTGACCATCAGGTGCACGTCGATCGGCGCGGTGACGCCGTGCTTGCGCAGGGCTTCGCACACCAGCGGGCCGATGGTCAGATTGGGCACGTAATGGTTGTCCATCACGTCGAAGTGGACGATGTCCGCGCCGGAGGCGAGCACGTTGTCGACTTCCTCGCCCAGCTTGGCAAAGTTGGCGGACAGGATGGACGGGGCGATGCGATACGTCATGGGAAGCTCCGGGAATTTTGGAAAAACCCGGCCATTTTAACAGCCCGCCATGGCATTGCGTTACACTCCGCGCATTCCATCCCGCCGAGCAGAATCGTGGCCGAAGGCAAGAAATACCAGATCACCATCAACGTCGACACGACCTATCTGGCCGACCAGAGCGATCCGTCGTCCGACCGCTACGTGTTCTCCTACACCATCAGCATCGCCAACACCGGCACCGTGGCCGCCCAGCTGATCTCGCGCCACTGGATCATCACCGACGCCGACAACGTCGTGCAGGAAGTGAAGGGCCTCGGCGTGGTCGGCGAGCAGCCGCTCCTGCGCCCGGGCGAAAGCTTTGAATACACCAGCGGCACCGCGATGGCGACGCCGGTCGGCACCATGCGCGGCACCTACCAGATGGTGGCGGAGGACGGCAACAAGTTCGATGCCGAGATTCCCCAGTTCACGCTGGCGATGCCGCGGGTGCTGCATTAGTGAGCGGTAAGCGGTGAGCGGCAAGCGGTTTCCGCTCACCGCCTCACCGCCTCACCACTCACCACTCACCGCTTACTGCTCACCGCTCACTTCTTCATCGTCCACCAGACGATGAACACGAACAGCCCCAGCGCGATCCCGGCTTCCAGCAGCAGCCAGCCCAGTCCCTGGCTCTCCATGCAGTCCCCCTCCCCGTTGTTATACTCGGCAGCTGTTCCTGCCTCGAGCCATCTTCACCCGTGATGCTGTTACGTGCAAGCCCGTGGCTGTTCGCGTTGCTGCTGTCGGCCTGTGCGGTGCGTCCGCCGGTCCCGGCACCCGTGCCGCAGCCCGTCCCGCCCCCTGTCCTCATCCCCACCCCGGCACAGCCCTATCCCACGCTCAAGCCGGCGGACTGGACGAGCGTGGCCTTCTGGCAGGACGACGCCGCGAGCGAAGCCTGGCCGGCCTTCCTGCAAAGCTGCACCACCCTGGTCAAGCGCAGCGCATGGCAGGCGGTGTGCGCCGATGCGGCCGCGATGAACACCCCGGACGACGCCACGGTGCGCGCCTTCTTCGAGCAGCGCTTCCAGCCCTGGCAGGCCACCCAGGAGGACGGCAGCACCGACGGCCTCGTCACCGGCTACTACGAACCGCTGCTGAAGGGCGACCGCGTGCGCACCGAGCGCGCGCGCCATCCACTCTACGCCGTGCCGGACGACCTCGTCACGGTCGATCTGGCGAGCGTCTATCCCGAACTCAAGAACCTGCGCCTGCGCGGGCGGCTGGCCGGCAACAGGCTCGTGCCATACGCCACCCGCAAGGAAATCGAAGCCGGCGGCAACGGCTTGCGCGCGATCGCCTGGGCCGAGGACCCGGTCGACCTCTTCTTCCTGCAGATCCAGGGCTCGGGCCGCATCGAACTGCCCGACGGCTCGCACCTGCGCGTCGGCTACGCCGATCAGAACGGCCACCCTTACCAGTCGATCGGCAGGCTGCTGGTCGAGCGCGGCGAACTGAAGCTCGAACAGGCGTCGATGCAGGGCATCAAGGACTGGGGCGCGCGAAATCCCGACAAGCTGCCCGAACTGCTCGCCGCCAATCCGAGCTACGTCTTCTTCCGCGAACTGCCCAACGGCCTGACCGGCCCGCTCGGTGCACTCGGCGTGCCGCTCACCGGC